>DASYIU010000170.1:0-10326 GCA_035997285.1 Methyloceanibacter sp.
TCTTAGTCTCAGCGGCCAGCGCCCAACAGCGCTTGGCGTCCTCTCTACATTCTTTGGATTGCCTGGCATGTGCGCTTCTCGAGTAGGTCCTTGAACGCCTCGTGAATCGATCGCGCCAAGCCATCTATGTGAAATTCCGGAAACCGAACCTACTGGCAGAAGTACCATCCGCCGTCTTCCCCTTGGAAGTAGCCCGTGTGCGGATTGAAGTAAGGGCCATGAAGGTTGCGGCAATAACTGTACCAGGCGGGGCTCCAAGGTGGTGGACCATAGGACGCCGGGCCGTAATAGGCAGGAGGAGGCGGTGGGGGTGGCGGAGCTACATAGACCGTCTGTGGCGTAAGCGCGCTGCCCACCACAGCGCCAATTCCAAGTCCGAGAAGACCTGCTCCCAATTCATTTCCGTGACCCGCAGATGCAGGGGTGGAAATGGAAAGGGCGGCAATGAAGCCAATCGAGGCGAAAGCCCTAAGAGCAGCGGTGATCATCATTATTTCCCCCGAGGAGAGCCCAACTACGCTCTGACTCTGAGGCGGCAATGTGACTAAAGCATTGAAGCGAAACTAACAGCGGCTCCACTGTCGCATCGGCCGGGAGTCGCCCCGCCGGGCGGTGGGCGGAGTTCCAAGCGCACGCGTTTCAGGCCGCGGTCGCAAGGGCCAGAGAGCTCGGCTGGATCGTGTAATCTCGATCCGACTGTACCTGCGATAGCCGGGCAAGGATGCGATGGCAGTTTGCGTTTCTGGCGAACTTGGCTCGCTGCTCTAGTGACATGTTCTCGTCATCGGCGAGCTTGTCGTAGCGTTTCGAAATTTTCGAGTGCTGTTCAGCCGTCTGGACCATCTCGGTAGTGTGCCGATCCTTGGTTAATCGGTAGTTTATTATGGCGCGGCTGTGTGTCCCAGCGGTCACGCCAGCCCAGCTTCTCCTTAGGGTCATGTCCGCGCCTGGCGCCAAAGAGCGCCTTATAGCGGCTTCGATTTGTCCAAGGGGACGATGATCTTGAAGGACGCCTCACGCCTCATGGCTCGTGGCGACTTCATTCCCGGGGGTCGTGCACAGCGGGCTACGAGGCGCTTATGAGGCTGATCAATCTGGGTGTCCTTACGGCGCCTCGATTGCTCGGCTAGCCATTTCTGTCGGCGTGAGGGGCCGGCCCAGAGCTCGTTCAATAAGCGGAATTAGCTGCACGTCAGGCATCAGCTTTTCGTCTGCTAGCAAAAAATTAGCGGCGTGCACCTTGCCTGCGCATGGGTCGCTGTCGATAACCTCGGCGCTGGCGTTATTCCTGGTCTCAACCACTTCCTTGGCGGTGCCCAGCAGGCCTGCGTGTTCCATCAGGGATCGCGCAGCCGAAACTCGAGCCGCCGCGGGCGCCTTGTCGCTTGTCGCCACCTGAACCATAGCGTGAAGCCCGATCGCACCCGATCGAGAGCGCAGCTCACAAGCTCGTAGAGAACAGCGACTTGTACGTGGGGCAGGGCGGCCGTACGCCGGCCAAGATCGCATGCCGATTTTTCGGAGTAACCAGCAGCGATCGCGGCTTGGGTAGCATCGCCACCGTCATCGCGTATTCAACCGCGAATTGCCCCTGCATCTCAGTCATCGGCGCGGGCATAAGTCACTCCAAGGACGCGCTAAGGGCTTCAGGAGGCCGCGCAGCGGGTTGAGCCGCATACTCGACATAGGATGCGCAGGCCGCTAACGGTGCCCACCGGACCGCGGAGCGGGCTAGATCGCTTGCACAGATACGGCCTCGGTTTTCTGCCTGTGATCTCCGCCTAAGCCAATGAATTAACTCACGTCTAGGCGAAATTATATGCTGATCGACAGCCACTGCCATCTCGATTTTCCCGAGCTCAAGAGTGACCTCGACGGCGTCCTTGCGCGCGCGCGGGGCGCCGGCGTGGACCTCATGGTCACCATCTCGACGCGGGTACGCCGCTTCGACGAGGTGCTTGCCATTGCGGAAGGAAACCACCAGGTCTTCTGCTCGGTGGGCACCCATCCCCACCATGCGGCGGAGGAGCCCGACGTCACGGCCGATGAGCTCATCGTGCTGGCGAGCCATCCCAAGGTCGTGGCCATCGGCGAGGCCGGCCTCGACTATCACTACGACAACAGCCCGCGGGCCGATCAGGAAAGAGGCTTCCGCACCCATATCGAAGTGGCGCGTGCAACCGGCCTGCCGCTCGTCATCCATGCCCGCGACGCCGACGCCGATATCGCGCGCATCCTGGAAGAGGAAACGGGGAAGGGCGCCTTCCCCTTCGTGCTGCATTGCTTCACCGGCAGCCCAGAGCTTGCGCGGCGCGGGCTTGCGCTTGGCGGCTATGTCTCCTTCTCGGGCGTCGTCACCTTCAAGAATGCGGCCGCCTTACGCGATATTGCGTCTGAGGTGCCGCTCGACCGGCTCCTGGTCGAGACCGATGCGCCCTATCTGGCGCCGGAGCCCTTGCGCGGGCGCAGCAACGAGCCTGCCTTCGTCGCCAACACCGCCGCGCGCCTTGCGGCCGTCAGAGCCTTAAGCGAAGCGGAGATGGCGCACGCCACCACCGAGAACTTTTTCCGGCTGTTCAGGAAAGTGCCGCGCTCCGTCCTGAAAGCGCCGCTAACCGCCGCATGACATTGAAAGTCACCACTCTCGGCTGCGGCACATCGGGCGGCGTGCCGCGCATCGGCAATATGTGGGGCGCGTGCGATCCCGCTAATCCAAAGAACCGCCGCAGGCGCTGCTCGCTTCTCGTAGAGCGCGCCGGTGCGGAGGGCACGACGACCGTGCTGGTCGATACACCGCCCGATCTTCGCGAGCAGCTGCTGGATGCTGGCGTGGGCTGGCTCGACGGCGTGCTCTACACCCACGACCACGCCGACCATTCCCATGGCATCGATGATCTCCGCACGGTGGCTTATAACGGGCGCCGCCGGGTCGACGTCTATTTCGACGACGCCACGGGGCGCAGCCTCCGTCCGCGCTTCGCCTATTGCTTCGAGGCGCCGCCCGGCAGCGAGTATCCGGCGGTTCTCAATGGCCACGAGATCCGCGCGGGCGCGAAGTTAAGCATTGCCGGGGCAGGGGGGCCGATCGAGGTCCTGCCCTTTCGCCAGCTGCACGGGCAGGGTGAGACGCTTGGCTTCCGCTTCGGCGGCATCGCCTATTCGCCAGATGTGAGCGATCTGCCCGAGGAGTCGCTCAAGCATCTTGAGGATCTCGATGTCTGGATCATCGATGCGCTCCGCTACACCACCCATCCGAGCCATCTTTCCGTCGAGCAGGCGCTATCGTGGATTGCGCGGGTGAAACCGAAACGCGCCGTGCTCACCCATATGCATGTCGATCTCGACTATGCGCGGCTTGCGGCCGAGCTGCCGCCGGGCGTCGAGCCCGCTTATGACGGCATGGTGCTGACGACGGAGGCGTGAGAAGCCTTCTAGGCTTCCACGATCTGGCCGGTCTCCATCCAGTCAGCCATGGCGAGAGCGACGAAGCGCTCAGCCACCTCCTCCGGCGTGCGCAAGGTGGCCTGGTCCTCGCCGGGATAGGCCTCGGCGCGCATGCGCGTGGCAGTGGCGCCGGGATCGATGAGGTTCACCTTGATTGCGCTGTCCGAAGTCTCGTTGGCATAAGTCCTCGCGAGCGCTTCGAGCGCAGCCTTCGAAACTGAGTAGGGAGCCCAATAGGCCCTCGCCGACCGCGCCACGCCCGAGGTCACGAATATGACGCGGCCAGACTCCGAGCGGCGGAGCAGGGGATCGAGCGTGCGGATCAGCCGCCAATTGGCGGTGACGTTGACGGCGAAGGTCCGTTCCCAGTGCTCGGCCGGGACATGGGTGAGCGGAGACAGGCGGCCGAGAATGGCGGCGTTGCCGACCAGCACGTCGAGCCTGCCGAAGCGCTCATAGAGCGAGGGGCCAAGCGCGTCGATGGCCTTGCCGTCGGCGAGGTCGAGCGGGACGAGAGTGGCCTTGCCGCCCTCGGCCCTGACGCGATCGTCGACCTCCTCCAGCGCTTTGCGTGCACGCGCAACCAGGAGCACATGCGCCTCCTCGCGGGCGAAGGCGAGTGCCACGGCACGGCCGATGCCCCGGGAGGCGCCGGTGATGAGCGCGATGCGATCCTTGAGCCGTTTGGCCGTCAACCCACCTCGGCGAGGAAGGAGAGCTGCTTTTGCTGGGGAGGGCCTTCGCGGTCGCGGAGCCTGGTTGGATATTCGCCGGTGAAGCAATGGTCGGTGAACTGGGGATGGGCGTGGTCGCGGCCCTCATAGCCCATGGCCCGGTAGATGCCGTCGACCGAGAGAAATTCGAGAGAGTCGGCGCCGATGAAGATCCGCATCTCCTCCAGCGTGCGATGCGCGGCGAGCAGCTTGTCTTGGTCGGGGGTATCGATGCCGTAGAAATCGGGATGAGTGATGGGCGGGCTCGAAATGCGCATATGCACCTCCCGCGCGCCCGCCTCGCGCATCATCTGCACGATCTTCACCGAGGTCGTGCCGCGCACCACGCTGTCATCGATGAGCACGATACTCTTGCCCTTCACCTGGCCTTCGTTGGCGCTGTGCTTCAGCTTGACGCCGAGCTGCCTGATGCGCTGCTCGGGCTCGATGAAGGTGCGGCCGACATAGTGGTTGCGGATGATGCCAAACTCGAAGGGCACGCCCGACTCTTGCGAGTAGCCGATGGCCGCGGGCACGCCCGAATCGGGGATAGGGATGATGACGTCGGCGTCGGCCGGGGCCTCGCGCGCCAATTGCCGCCCCATCTCTTTGCGCACCTCGTAGACCGAGCGGCCGCCGACGATCGAGTCCGGTCGCGCGAAATAGATGTATTCGAAGATGCAAAGCCGCGCGGGGTATTTGGGCACGAAGCGGTGGCTCTCGATCCCCTCGCGGGAGATCACCACGACCTCACCGTTCTCCACCTCGCGGACGAACTCGGCGCCGATGATGTCGAGCGCGCAAGTCTCCGACGCGAGCACCCAAGCGTCGCCGAGCTGGCCAAGCACGAGCGGCCTGATGCCGTAGGGATCGCGCGCGCCGACCAGTTTCTTGTTGGTGAGGCCGACAAAGGCGTAAGCGCCCTCGACCTGCAACAGCGCCTCGATGAATTTCTCCACGAAGCGGCGCTTCTCGCTGCGGGCGACGAGATGCAGGATCACCTCGGTGTCGGTGGTGGACTGACAGATGGCGCCCTTCTTGATCAGCCAGTCGCGCATGGTGAGTGCGTTGGTGAGATTGCCGTTATGGGCCAGCGCAAAGCCGCCGGAATCGAGATCGACGAACAGCGGCTGGACGTTACGCAACACGGGATCGCCGCAAGTGGAATAGCGGACATGGCCAATGGCCACATCGCCCTTCAGACGCTCGATCACGGGTCTTGAGGTGAAATGGTCGCCGACCAACCCGACGCGGCGCTCGGTATGGAAGTGGCTGCCGTCGAAGGTGACGATGCCGGCGGCCTCCTGGCCCCGATGCTGGAGCGCATGCAGGCCGAGCGCGGTCAACGCCGCGGCGTCGGGATGGTTGAAGATGCCGAAGACGCCGCACTCCTCGTGCAGCTTGTCCTCTTCGAGCCAGGTCAGCTCTCTAGCTACATCAGGATCGGTCACGGGCCTCTGCCTCCTCCAAGTAAATAGGCGCCCCGCAAGGCGCTTCAATGGCACGCGACTACCACGCTCCACCGGAGCGTTAATCTCACGACTTCTGGCCCGGCTGGGCCCCTCCGGGCGAACCCTCGGCGGGCGCCTCTGGCTGGCCCTCGGGCTGTTCTCCTTCCGGCTTCTTTTGAGGCAGGTACTGCTCGGGATTCATGGGGAGCAGCGATTCAATGGCGATCTGGGTCTGCTGGAGAAGGGCGTAGGAGCGGGCGTTGCGCACCCAGTCTGGCTGGTCGCGAGCAAGCGCCGTGAACAGGATAAAGACGATGGCCACGAGCAGAAAGCCGCGCGCCAAGCCGAAGATGAAGCCCAAGGTCCGGTCCAGCGCCCCGACCCGGCTGTCGAGCACGCGGTCGGAGATGCGAAAGGTGATCAGGCTCACCACGATCAGGGTGACGACGAAAACGCCGGCGGCGAAGACGATCTGGGCGACGCTCGGGTTGTCGATATAGGGGGTCAAAAGGCTCGAATATTTAGGCGAGAGATAGAGGGCGGCAACGGCGGCCACGGCCCAGGAGAAGATGGACAGGACCTCACGCGTGAATCCCCGCACCATGGCGAGGAAACCCGAGATGAGCATGATCACGATGAGAATGACATCGAGCCAGGAGATGGGCATGGCACAAGGCTCCTTGGGCGGCGCGGCAGACTACTATCACGATTCCCGGCGATGAAGCACAAATGGCCCGGCCGGGCAATGGCGCAGGCATTTTCCGGCGCATGGTCGCAGGCGTTCGGTCCGAACTACTCCACGACCGGGGCGCCAAATGAGGCGACAAGCTGCTCCAACTGCGACAACGGCAAGAGCCGCATGATTTTGGCCTCCCGGTTGCTATCACTCGCTGTGGCGGGCAGGGCGGCGCGGGTGAAGCCGAGCTTGGCCGCCTCCTTAAGTCTCTGATCCATATGGCCTACCGCCCGCACGGCCCCGGTAAGGCTCACCTCGCCGAAATAGACGGTGTCCTCGGGCGCAGGCTGGCCGGCAAGGGAGGAGACGAGTGCCGCGGCAGCGGCGAGGTCCGCCGCAGGCTCGTTGAGCCGCAAGCCGCCGGCGACGTTGAGATAGACGTCGTGGCTTCCGAGCCTCACCCCGCAGCGGGCCTCGAGCACGGCGATCAGCATGGCGAGGCGGTTGGGGTCCCAGCCCACCACGGCGCGTCGCGGGGTGCCGAGGAGCGAGGGCGCGACGAGCGCCTGGATCTCCACAAGAATCGGCCGCGTTCCCTCCATGCCGGCGAATACCGCCGTTCCGGGCGCGCCGCGGTCGCGGTCGCTCAAGAACAGCGCCGAGGGGTTCTCGACCTCTTTCAGTCCATCCTGGCGCATCTCGAAGACGCCGATCTCATCGGTCGGCCCGAAGCGGTTCTTCACTGCGCGCAAGACGCGGAATTGGTGGCCGCTCAGGCCTTCGAAATAGAGGACGGTGTCGACCATATGCTCGATGACCTTGGGTCCTGCGATCTGGCCGTCCTTGGTCACATGGCCGACAAGGACCAGCGTCGACCCGCTCCCCTTAGCGTGGCTGATCAGGGCAGAGGCGCAGCCGCGCAACTGCGAGATGGTGCCGGGCGCAGCCTCCACGGCCTCCGACCAGAGCGTCTGCACCGAATCGATGACGATTAGAGAGGGGGGTGCGGTGCTGTCGAGCGTGGCGACAATAGTGGCGAGGTTCGTCTCGGTGCCGAGCGCGACGGGCGCTTGCGCCAGCCCAAGCCGCGCCGCACGCATGCGCACCTGCGCCGGGGCCTCCTCGCCGGAGAGATAGACGACCCGCGCACCGGTCTCGGCAAGCCGTGCCGCGGCCTGGAGCAGGAGCGTCGATTTGCCGATGCCGGGATCGCCGCCGACCAGGACGGCGGAGCCCGGCACGAGCCCGCCGCCGAGAACGCGGTCGAGCTCGGCGATGCCGGTCGGAACCCGCGGGGCATCGATGCTTGCCGCGGCAAGGGTCTCCAACGGCGCGAGCCGCGCCGAGGCGAGCCTCCCCGAGTGAGACCTCCCCTTGCCGCCCCTGATGGCGACCAGGGCAGGGGAACCAGAGGGCGCAGCCTCCTCGATAATGCTGTTCCACTCCCCGCATGAGGGACACTTGCCAGACCAGCGGGCCGTCACGGCGCCGCAGGCTTGGCAGACGAAGGCTCTCGAGGCTTTGGACATGGGAAGGACTATCCGCCGATGTAGCGCCGATAGGCGCGGCGGCCGAGATTGGTGAGGACCTCGTAGTCGATGGTGCGCGCGTGATGAGCGAGCTCCTGGGCGGAGACGTTAGGGCCGATCAGCTCGACCCACTGTCCGCGCCGCGACAGCCTTTCGGGGACGTGCGTCACGTCGACAGTGATCAGATCCATGGAAACGCGACCGAGGATCGGCGCGGCGTGAGAGCCGGCATAAACGACGAGACCCTCCTCGCCGTCTTTGGTCGACAGCGACCGGAACAGCCCGTCGGCATAGCCAACCGAGACGGTGGCAACGCGGGAGGGGTCCTTGATCGTGCGGGTCGCGCCGTAGCCGACCGTCTCCCCGGCAGCGACGTTGCGCACCTGGAGGATGCGACCCTTGAGATGCACGACGGGCGCGAAGGGGTTGGTGCCTTGGCGATGGGGCTTGCCCCCATAAAGCGCGATGCCCGGGCGCACGAGGTCGTAGGCATAGTCCGGCCCGAGCAGGATGCCGGCGGAGTTGGCGAGGCTGGCAATCGCCTTCGGCAAGCGCGCGCGGAGCCGGTCGAAGGCCTTGCGCTGCGCTTCGCTTTTGGGATGCTTCGGCTCGTCGGCGCAGGCAAGATGGCTCATCACGAGAGAGAGCTTGAGCGCCGTCCAGAGATCGCGCGCATTTGCCACGGCGTCGACCTCGTCCGCCGAAAGGCCGAGCCGGTTCATGCCGCTGTCGATATGCACGGCGCAAGGAAGCGCCTCGCCTGTGCTCGCCGAGAAGGACGCCCACTCTCTGATCTCCACGGCGCTGTTCAGCACGGGGCGGAGATCGTGCTCCCGGAACAGCTCGGCCGTTCCCGGCATGAGCCCGGCGAGGACATAGATCGTGACGTGGGGTGCAAGCTCGCGCAAAACCTTGGCCTCGCCAGGGGTTGCCACGAAGAAGGTCTTGCAGCCGGCACGCGCCAGCGCCGGCGCGGCTTGAGCAAGCCCGAGGCCATACGCATTGGCCTTGACCACGGCGGCGCATTCGGCCGGAGCGGCAAGCTCGCGCAAGCGGCGATAATTGGTGAGGAGGGCATCGAGGTCGATAGTGAGGATCGCGGTCTCGCTGGCCGCTGCTTCATGCTCGGTGGAGGTGGCGTCGAGCGGGCGTGAGCTCGTCACTCCCGCCGCTCCGGCAGGCGCTCGCCTGCCGCGAGATTGCTGAACCTCGTGAACTCCGGCGTGAATTGCAGCGTCACCGTGCCGGTCGGGCCGTGCCGCTGCTTGCCGATGATGACGTCCGCCTTGCCGGTCACCATCTCCATCTCTGCTATCCACTGCTTGTGCTCTTCGGTGTTCTCGCGGGGCTGCCGACGCTCGACATAATATTCCTCGCGGAACACGAACAACACCACGTCGGCGTCCTGCTCGATCGAGCCTGATTCGCGCAAATCCGCGAGTTGCGGGCGTTTGTCCTCGCGGTTCTCGACCTGGCGGGAGAGTTGGGAGAGGGCGAGGATGGGGACGTGCAGCTCCTTGGCGAGGGCCTTGAGCCCGGTGGTGATCTCGGAGACCTCCTGGACGCGGCCCTCGGCGGCGCGCTTGGAGGAACCCGACAGGAGCTGGAGGTAGTCAACGACGATGAAGCCGATGTCCCTCTGGCGCTTCAGTCGCCGCGCCCGCGCCGCAAGCTGAGCGACGGTGATGCCGCCGGTCTGGTCGATATAGAGGGGAAGGTTCTGCAGCTCCTGGGAGACCTCGACGATGCGGTCGAACTCGTCGGAATCGATGCGGCCGCGGCGGATGCGCTCCGATGGGATATAGGCCTGCTCGGAAATGATGCGGGTGGCAAGCTGCTCGGCCGACATCTCCAAGGAAAAGAAACCCACCACGGCGCCGTCGAGTGCAGCCTCGCCGTCGGCGTTGGGCCTGTGCGCCTTGGCCACATGATAGGCGATATTGGTGGCAAGCGCGGTTTTGCCCATGGAGGGGCGCCCGGCAATGATGATGAGGTCAGACGGCTGCAGGCCGCCCATGCGCTGGTCGAGATCGGTGAAGCCCGTGGCGAGACCCGAAAGCCCGCCGTCGCGCCGATAGGCGTTGGCTGCCATGTCGATGGCGTCGGTGAGGGCTGAGGAGAAGGGCTCGAAGCCCGTGCCGTACTTGCCGGTTTCGGCAAGCTCGTAGAGCTGCTGCTCGGAGTCCTCGATCTGCACCGCAGGCGGCGCATCGATGGGCGAATCGTAGGCGGTGTTGACCATCGCCTCGCCGATCTGGATCAGCTGGCGGCGGATGGCCAGGTCGTAAATGGTGCGGCCGTAATCCTCGGCATTGATTATGGTGGTGGCATTGGCCGCCAGGCGCCCGAGATATTGCGGGACACTGAGTTCGCCCACGGCTGGCTCGGCCTGGAAGAAGGTCTTGAGCGTGATCGGCGTCGCCCGTTTGCCGCTTAAGATGAGCTTCGAGGCCGCCTCATAGATGCGGCCGTGAAGGGCATCGAAGAAGTGGGCCGGTTTGAGGAAATTGGAG
>DASYIU010000171.1:0-1869 GCA_035997285.1 Methyloceanibacter sp.
TCTCCCGCGGGAGCGAGGCAAGAAAAAGATCGTAATTTTCAGAGACTTAGGAAGCCAGCGCGGATCGCTTCACAGCCACGAAGTTTCCGCGCAAGCACTGCGTAAGCAGCGCAGGCACCCATAGCTCAGCTGGAAGAGCGTCGCCCTCCGAAGGCATGTGTCAACCCGGTTTGTGCAAGAAAGAGGACTGAAAGAGGATAGCAATTCAACGACTTGCGGGATCGGCGTGAGCTATCGCCAAATTTTGGTGACGGCCGGGGCGGTCAGGCGGCGGCGGTTGTGGGCTGATGGTCGCTCGGCTTGGAGATGACCTCGATCCCATTGCTGAATGTCACACCGAGAACGAGTTTTGGCAACTGGTAGTGACCATCGAGCCTGCGCCAACTTTTCTGCGCGCCCTCGAGCAGTTTGAAGACCATCGCGAGCGCTGTCTTGTTGGATAGGCAACCCTTCGATCGGATCGTGCGGTGGCGCACGGTTGAGAAGGTGCTTTCGATGGGGTTGGTCGTGCGCAGGTGTTTCCAGTGCTCGGCGGGGAAGTCGTAGAAGGCCAGCAGCGTGTCCCGGTCCTTGCCGAGGCAGTCGGCCGCCTTTTGGTATTTCGGTGTATAGCTTTCGATGAAAGCGTCGAACGCCAGCTCGGCGACCGCCTTGGTCTCGGCCATCCAGATCTCCTGCAGCGCGCGTTTGGCTTTCGGCTGTTGGCTCTTCGGCAGCTTGGCGAGCACGTTGGCGGTCTTGTGCACCCAGCAGCGCTGCTCGCGCGTTGTCGGCCAGACCTCACCGGCGGCCTTCCAGAACCCGAGCGCGCCGTCGGCAATGACGAGCCGCGGCGACACGTCGAATCCGCGCCGCTTCAGATCAAGCAGCAGATCGCGCCAATCGTGCGCGCTCTCGCGGGCGCCATCGGTGAAGCCGACCAGTTCCTTGCGGCCTTCCGGTGTCGCACCGATCAGCACCAGGATGCACTGCTTCTCGTCCTCGAGGCGTGCTTCGAGATGAATGCCATCGGCCCAGATGTAGACGTAGCGTTTGGCCGAAAGATCGCGCTTCTGCCACGCGGCGTACTCGTCGAGCCAGCCGTCCTTGAGGCGACCAACGGCAGATGCCGACAGCCCGGCAGCATCCTTGCCGAGCAGTGCCGACAGCGCCTCGGAGAAGTCACCGGTCGAGATCCCCTTCAGATACAGGATCGGCAGCAGCGTCTCGATCGACTTCGACCGCCGCATGTAGGGCGGCACGATCGACGGAGAGAACCGGATACGGTCGGGATCGGCGGCGGCCGCCTCGCGATCGCGCACACGCGGCTGGCGGACGGCGACGGGACCAATCCCGGTCATCAGCTCGCGCTCCGGTAGGTGACCGTGGCGGACCACCCGCTGGTGGCCGTCGTCGGTCTTCAAATCGGCATGCTTGCCGAGAAAGTCCGCGACCTCGGCCTCGACCGCCTGGGCGAGCAGGGCACGTGCCCCATTGCGCAAGATTTCGGTGAGTTGATCGTCGAACACTCCTGGCTGAATCAGCTTCGTGACGTTATCGTTGGGCACGGCATATCGCTCCTTCGGTGGAGAAGTGGAGGCGTCAAGCACCCCCACGATATGCCGCCTTCCCGATTCCCGCCGTCACCAACTTCCGGCGATAGCTCCAATAAAGGGGCAACGGCGTGCTGGCGGTCAGCGTCCATGCGCACCTCGCTTTCCGGGCATCCTACCAGTAAGGCAGATTAGGAAGGACGTCGTGGGGTCTTATCTTGGGGGAGCACCATTATCCGAGCAGATGTCTTTGACTCAGATCGTAAGCGACGAGCGGCGCAGAAAAGCGTCTATTGAACGCCTCGATGAAGGCCTTGTCGCTGGGCTTGCCGGACCG
>DASYIU010000172.1:0-6529 GCA_035997285.1 Methyloceanibacter sp.
GAGAAGCAAGCGGAGCCCGGCCGATCGGCGCCTATGCTGCTCGCGCACTCGATCCTTCAGCCCGCGCCCGGGGCTTTGCTACCACCGCGCTCTTGAGCGAATGGCCGGCGATCGTGGGCACCGAGCTCGCCCAATTCACCATGCCCGACAGGGTGGCTTGGCCGAGGCGCCGGGAGGATGGCGAGGAGGCAAGCCCGCAAAGGGCATGGCGCGGCGAAGGCGCGATCCTCGTGCTCAGGGTCGAGGGGCCCCGGGCCATCGAGGTGCAGCACCGCTCGGGGCAGATCCTCGAGCGCGTCAACAGCTATTTCGGCTATCGGGCCATCGCCGAGCTGCGCATCCTGCAAGCCCCCGTCACGAGAGCGCCTGCGCACTCGCCCGCTCCGCCGCAGCCCGTCAACGACACGGAGCCGCTGCCTGCTTCGGCCTCCATCGAGGACCGGGGCTTGCGCGCCGCGCTGTCGCGGTTAGGCTCCGCCACGCGGGCAAGGCTCACAAGAGGTTGAGGACGTCGCTCTTTTCTCGCTCTTGCCAGGAACGGGGTCTTTCAACGAATGTAGGCCCGGGCTTGAGGGCCTTTATACATGATCCGGAAAGTTAAGAACCGGTTTTCCGAGAAGATCATACTCAAACAACGGGGCATCAGCACAGTATAGGTGGAGTGGCGAGAGTGGCGAAAACCGAGAAACCAGCGACTGGTAAGACACCGACGGCTAAGACACCAGCAAGCAAGACGTCGTCCGGCGAGCCTTCCGCCCCTGAACAATCCACCGACAAAGCTTCGGGCGGAATGGGCAAGATCGGGCTTTTCATCGTCGCTGCGGTGGCCGCCGTGGCGGTGGGCGGCGGCGTCTACTATCTCCGCGGCGGGTTCAACCAAGGCGATGACGGCAGAGGCCCGAAGAAGGACCCCAACCTCGCCGAGCTGTTGGCGCCCGGACCGCTCGCGGACATCTCGCTGGGGAAGGCCGACGCTCCGAACGTCATCGTCGAATATGCCTCGATGACCTGCCCCCATTGCGCCCAGTTCCACAACACGGTCCTTCCCGAGCTGCAGAAGAAGTATATCGATACCGGCCAGGCACGCTTGATCTTGCGCGAATTTCCGCTCGATGGACTGGCGCTCGCGGCCTTCATGCTGGCACGCTGCGCCGGGCCTGACCGCTACTACCCCATGGTCGGCGGCCTGTTCGAGACCCAGCACGTCTGGGCGGTTCCGGGCGCTGACGGCCGAGAGAAGCTCCTGCTCATTGCCAAGCAAGCTGGATTTTCCAAGGAGAGCTTCGACAAGTGCATCGACGACCAGACGTTGCGCGACAACATCGTGGCCATGACCAAGCGCGGCCATGACGAGTTCGGCGTCGACTCCACGCCCACCTTCTTCGTGAACGGCAAGCGGCTCGCCGGCGAGCACGAGCTCAAGGATTTCGACGCCGCGCTGGGCGGAAAGCCTGATCAAGGCGCAGGCAAGCCCGAGGGCGCGAGTCCCCCTGATGGAACTGCAAATCCCCTTGAGGGAGGCGCAAAGCCGGCGGAAGGAAGCGGAAGTCCCGCCGGAGGAGGCGCAAGCCCACCTGAGGGAACCCCAGACCAATAGGTCGAAGCGGATGCTGGTGAGAGCGGCCACACCCTCGATCGTTCTCGCGGTCGCCATCGCGCTTTCAGGGTGCGGCGGCGGAGCCGTGGGCACGGACGCGACCGCCAACAAGGCGCTCGACGTTCCTGCCAAAGAGGAGCTGATGGCCGAGGGACCGCTCGGCGACCGTGTGCTCGGCAAGGCGACCGCGCCAGTCACGGTCATCGAGTATGTCTCCCTCACCTGTCCCCATTGCGCGAACTTCCAGAAGAACCTCTTCCCCCGCGTGAAGAAGGAGTTTATCGACACCGGCAAGGTGCGCTTCATCGTCCGGGAGTTCCCCATCGGCCACACGTCTGGAACGGCGGCCATCGTCAATCGCTGCGCGCCCGCCGACAAATATTTCTTCCTCCTGAACCAGTTCCTGACGCGGCAGCCCGAATGGGTGAGCCAGGAGGTGCGCCCCGACGCCATTTTTTCGGTCGCCAAAGCGAGCGGCATGACGCGCGAGACGTTTGACAAATGCCTAACGAATCAAACCATTATCGACGGCTTGACCGAGGTTAAGCAGCGGGGGCGGCAGTTTGGCGTGATCGGTACGCCGACCTTCTTCATCAATGGCCGCAAGGCGCAAGGAGAGGTCACTTTCGAGGAGATCAAGGCCATGATCGAGCAGGCACCGTCGCCGCAATCCTCGTCATCTTGAACACATGGTTTTGTCATTGCCCGGCTTGACCGGGCAATCTAGTACCCCCGGTGTTGGTAATGAAATTGCGCCGTGGTTACTGGATTCCGGCCTTCGCGGGAATGACAAGCGTAAACGCTTCTTAACCAATTGGCGTCTGAAGCTTACGTCCAAACACCTTAAGGGCCACTGACACGTGAAGATCAACCGACTTCGTCTTCTCGGCTTCAAGTCCTTCGTCGAGCCCACCGAGCTCCTGGTCGAGCCCGGGCTGACCGGTGTGGTCGGCCCCAATGGCTGCGGCAAGTCGAACCTGCTCGAGGCGCTCCGCTGGGCCATGGGCGAGACCTCCTACAAGAGCATGCGGGGCGGGACCATGGAGGACGTGATCTTCGCGGGCTCGGAAGGACGCCCGCCGCGCAACACTGCCGAGGTCACGCTGTTCATCGATAATAGCGCGCGGACCGCGCCGGCCGAGCTCAACGACAGCGACACGCTGGAAGTGACGCGGCGGATCGAGCGCGATGCGGGCTCGGCTTACCGGGTTAACGGCAGGGATGCCCGCGCCCGCGACGTGCGCCTTCTGTTCGAGGACGCAGCGACGGGGGCACGCTCGCCAGCGCTGGTGCGCCAGGGGCGCATCGGCGAGATCGTCAACGCGCCGCCTCAGGAGCGCCGCCGCGTGCTCGAGGACGCCGCAGGCATCGCCGGCTTGCACAGCAGGCGCCATGAGGCCGAGCTTAGACTGAATGCGACCGAGGCGAACTTAGCGCGGCTCGCCGACCTGATCGGCCAGCTCTCCTCGCAATTGCAGGCGTTGAGGCGACAGGCCCGACAGGCGCAGCGCTACCGGGAGATTTCCGGCAAGATCCGTGAGACCGAGGCACTCCAGCATCATCTCCATTGGACCGCGGTCTGCGCGCTGGTCGAGCATGAGGAAGCCTCCTTCCAGGAGGCGCTCGGCACTGTGGCTCAAGAGACCAAGGCCGAGGGCGAGGCATTGCGACAGCAGGCGGAGGCCGCCGAGAAGCTGCAGCCTTTGCGGGACGAGGAAGCCGCCCGCGCGGCGGTGCTGCACCGTTTGAGCGTCGAGCGCGATGCGCTCGAACGCGAGGAGGCGCGCGCCAAGGCGCGCCAGGCCGAGCTAGAGACGCGGCTGGCGCAAGCCTCCCGCGATCTTGCCCGCGAAGAGGAACATATCGCCGAGGCCGAGGGAATGTTGCGCGGGCTTGGCGAGGAGGGGCGGCGCCTTCAGGCAGCGAGCACTGGCGACCATCAACAGCCGCAACTCCGCGAGACCGCGGCACGAGCGGGCGAAGCGCTTGAAGCGGCTGAGGCAACTTTGAGCGAGGCGACGAGCACGCTCGCCAAAGCGCGCGCCGAGCGCGACCGCCTGCAAACCGAGCAGGCTGAGCTGAAAGAACGTGTGGCGCGGCTTACGTTCCAGGCGAGCGAGATCGGCGAGGAGCTCGGGCGGCGCGAGGCGGAAAGCGACTCCGACAGCGGACTCACCGATCTCAAGCCCGAGCTTTCCCGACTCGCAACCCTGGTCGAAAGGATCGAGGCCGAGCTTGTTACCGCCGAGGCGGACGAGGATGCGGCGCGGTTCCATGAGGCCAAGACGCGCGCCCTGGCCACGTCCGCCAAGCTCGTCAGCCAGGAAGTCGAGACCGAGCTTGCCACCCTGATCAAGCTCCTGGCGCCCGTCCATGACGGCAAGTGGTCTCCCCTCGTTGATGAGATCAAGGTCTCTTCCGGCTACGAGCAGGCGCTTGGCGCCGCCCTTGGCGATGATCTCGACGCGGCAAGCGACGAGGCGGCGCCGGCTCATTGGCGGTTGGCGGCAGGCGGCCTGGCCGACCCCGTCCTCCCTGAAGGGGCCATCCCACTCGGGCAGTTTGTCAAAGGTCCAGAGGTTCTCGCCCGCCGGCTGGCCCAGGTCGGCGTCGTCGAGGACGGGCGCGGGCGCGATCTGCAAGGAGAGCTCAAACCCGGGCAGCGGCTGGTCTCCACGGAGGGCGATCTCTGGCGCTGGGACGGATATAGCGCCAAGGCCGGCGCGGCGAGCGCCGCCGGGGCCCGGCTCGTCGAACGGAGCCGGCTCGAAACGCTCAAAGATGAAAGGGTCAAGGCCGAGGCCCACTTACGCGCGGCAGAGGCTGAGCTCGTTGAGGCGGTGGCCGGCGCCGAGATGGCAGGTCATCAAACAAAAGCCCTGCGCCAGAAGGCCAAGGAAGCGCACGCCGCGCTTGACCGGACGCGCGACGCGATCGCCGCCGCCGAGCATGCGGCGCAAGCCAACAGCAAGCAGCTCGGCGCCCTCGCCGAAGCCATCGCCCGCACGCGGGCAACCCATGATGAGGCGGCTGAGCACGGGACACGGATCGAGACGGTCTTGCTTGCTCTGGCCCCGCTCTCGGCGCTCGAGGCGGCACTCGAGGCCGCGCAAGCGCAGGCCGCGGGGAGCCGCTCGGCTGCGGCCCGCGCCGAGGCGACGCTCGAAGGCTTCGAGCGCGAGGTCCGGCTCCGGCAGGAGCGGATGGAAGCGATCGGCGCCGAAGAGGAGCTGTGGCAGAAGCGCATCGCCAACGCGCGCGAGCAGATCGCGACCTTGCGCGCACGCGAGGAAGAGACCAGTGCAGACCTTGCCGCTCTCGCCAATCTCCCCGCCGAGATCGAGCAGCGCCGGACCAAGTTGCTCGACGCCATTGCCGCCGCAGAGCGCGAACGAAGCAAGGCCGCCGACGATCTCGCCATCGCCGAGACGGCGCTGAAGCAGCGCGAGAAGGGTTTGCGCGACGTGCAGGAGCGGCTGTCGGCGGCCCGCGAAGCGCGAGCGCGCGCCGAAGCGAGATTAGAGTCGGCACGCGAGCGGCGGAGCGAAGCGGCGCGCGCCATCCGCGATCAGCTCGACTGCGCGCCGGAGGCCTGCTTGACGCTCTCCGGCGTGAAGGCAGGCGCAGCCATTCCACCTCTCGTCGAGGTCGAGGCGCGGCTTCTGAAGCTCAAAGGCGATCGCGAACGGCTCGGCGGCGTCAATCTCAGGGCGGAAGAGGAAGAGGCAGAACTTGCCTTCAAGCTCGAGGAGATGGAGCGCGAGAAGGCCGACGTCGAGGAGGCCATCGCGCGGCTCCGCCAGGGGATTTCCAACCTGAATCGCGAGGGCCGCAAGCGGCTGCTGGAAGCCTTCGACACGGTCAATGGGCATTTCCAACGGCTGTTTCAGACTCTGTTCGGCGGCGGCTCAGCCGAGCTCAAGCTCGTCGACTCAGACGATCCGCTCCAGTCGGGGCTCGAAATCCTCGCCTGCCCGCCGGGCAAACGCCCGCAAGTGCTGACGCTTCTGTCGGGCGGCGAGAAGGCCTTGACGGCGCTGGCGCTGATCTTCGCCGTGTTCCTGACCAACCCCTCGCCCATCTGCGTGCTCGACGAGGTCGACGCCCCGCTCGACGACGCCAATGTCGAGCGCTTTTGCCGGCTGATGGAGGAGATGGCGAAGGAGACCGATACGCGCTTCCTCATCATCACCCATCATCCCATGACCATGGCGCGCATGAACCGCCTGTTCGGTCTCACCATGGCCGAACGCGGCGTGAGCCAGCTCGTCTCGGTCGACCTAGAGACCGCCGAGCGCCTGCGCGACGCGAGCTAGTGGGCCGGATTGTCGCTTGGTTTCAGGGGCTTCCCGTGCCCCTCAGACTTCCTTGACAGGGCCAAATCCCTAACTAAAGTGCGCCCCAAGCTTAAGGACCAGCCGGTCCCGCGGGCTCTCCCGGAAACCGAGCATTGCCAATGACCGGTGCCGACAAACAGTCCGGTCGCACGACGAGCGGCCGTGACACTGAGGGCATTCAGGGGCGCCTCGACACGCTCGAGGAGCGAATCGCCGCAGCCCGTATCCGGCACGCTGCACCACCCGAGCCTGAACCGCAGGCCCGGGGCGCGGCGCTCGGCCAGGCGCTCAGGCTCGCGACCGAGATGGTCGCCGGCGTGGCGGTTGGGGGGTTCATCGGCTGGGCGCTCGACCGCTTTCTCGGTACCGCGCCATTCCTGATGGTGGTGTTCCTGATCTTGGGCGCCGCTGCCGGGATCATGAACGTAGTGCGGACCGCCAAGGCCATGCAGGCGCAGGCGCCGCTTGCCGGCAAGGATTTGCCGCAAGACGTAACCGACGACGATGAGACTTGAGGGCGTTGCAAAGTGACCGAGGCGGCAGCAGAAGGCGCAGCGCATGGCGGCGGTAGCCTGCCCAACCCCATGCACCAGTT
>DASYIU010000173.1:0-2238 GCA_035997285.1 Methyloceanibacter sp.
GCTCACCATCGTTCTCGTCAGCCTCGCCCCGGTTCTCTTGCTGCACGGGATCATCGCCGGGAGCCGGCCTGGCGCCTCGATAAGCCGCCGGTCTGCGCCAGAGACGGGCCCGGAATGGGGCGTTGCGCATCTCTTAATAACCCAAGAAAATGCGGGTGTTGGGCTCGCCATTGTGCGCCAATCGGGCTAGAAAGACGGGTCCTTTCGGTTAACGGAAATGGCGGCGGCCTTGCTTTGAGGCCGCGCCAGAACGGGTGGGTAGGGTCGGCATGAAGCCTCGCCAGCTCCCTTGGAAGTGGCTTCTTCTCGGCCTTATTGCGGTTCTCCTTGTTGGCCTGGCGCTCCTTCCCCGGGAGTTCGGCAATTCGTCTCAGCTTGCCGATCGCGTAACTCAGGCTTTGTCGGCCTGGACCGGCGGAGAGGTCAAGCTGACCGGCCCCTTGGCGGTACGCTACTTCCCTGACGTGTCGATCAGGGGCGGCTTCGAGCTCAACAACCCCTCACGCCTGCCGCTGGTGCAATCCATCTCCACCAAGCAGGCCAAAATCTCCCTCGATCTTGCCGCCCTTATGCTCGGCCACGTCAGCGTCGATGCATTGCGGCTGGTCAGGCCGGAGATGACGCTCAAAACCGGCACGCCTCAACCCACGGCGCCGGACCAGACGCCGCAGGCGCTGATCGCCAACTTGCTCGCCGGCGCGCCGGTGGGCGTCGTTGGCGTGCGCGGCGGCACGATCAACTTCCCCACCGCAGCGGGCAGCGAAGCGATCACGAAATTCGATGCCCGTTTCGATGCGAGCTCGGGCAGCGGGGCGCTGTCGAGCTTCGGCTCCTTCGTGCTCAGGAATGAGACTGTGCGCTTCGCTCTCGACAGCGGCGGGCCTTCCGACACGGCGAACGGCCCAACTGTGCCGGTAAGCCTCACACTCAACTCCGCGCCGGTCACGGTCAAGGCCACGGGCGCCGCTTCCTTCGCCAACGGGCTTCAGCTCGACGCTGACGTGCAAGTGGACATGGGCAATGCCCGCCGCTTTCTGCAATGGGCCGGCATCCCCTTGCCGGAAGGGCAGAGCCTGAAAGCGCTGTCGGCAATGGGCATCGCCCATTGGAAGGGATCGACGCTGACCTTCGACGACGGCTCCTTCACGCTTGACGGCAACACCGCGGTTGGCCTCCTCGCCATCACCGCGGGCGAACGTCCTCGCGTCGAGGGAACCCTCGCCTTCGAGCGGCTCGTGCTCGATCCTTATTTCGGGGACGGCAAAGCGGGCGAGGCGGCGCCACCACAAAGCTCGGTGTTCGATCGGGCCCTGCTCAAATATTTCGATGCTGACCTGCGCATCTCGGCGGGGGAGATCGCGGCCCCGGTCATCAAGCTCGGGCGAGGCGGCTTCACCATCACCGCCAAAGGAGGCGTGCTGGCAAGCGAGCTGGGCGAGCTCGAGCTTTGCGGCGGCTCGGCGTCTGGCCGTATTGGCCTCGATATATCGCAGGACACGCCGAAAGCCACCCTTACGGCGAACATCTCCGACGTTGCGATCGACGGCTGCCTGCAACAGCTTGCGCTCGACGTCCCGCTCAAAGGGACCGGCGGGCTCAAGGCCAACGTCTCGACCGGAGGCCGTACGATCGATGAGCTGGTCAAGGGTCTCTCCGGCAGCCTGAAGGTCGACGCGGAAAATGGGGCAGTGCCGGTCGATTTCTCCCGCCTGCTGACCTCGACGACCCCCCTCGAAGGGGAAGGCTGGAGCCGCAACAGTGTGACCTTGTTCGATACGCTGAATGCCGATTGCCGCCTCGCTGCCGGCCATATTTGGTGCCAAATGTTCAACATGCAAACACGCCGTGGACTGATTTCCGGTGCTGGTGATGTCGACTTGGCGCGGCAGACGCTCGATTGGAGCTTGCTGGTCGCCAGTCACGCCGCGCCGCTCAAGGCTGCCTCGCAGCTCACCACGGAGACCGGGCCACGGGTGTCCATACGCGGATCCTTGTCGCAGCCAATGATCCGCAGAGCAGATCGTCCAACCCTCGGCGAAGGCTCGCCGCAGACGAGCCCGGCGGCAAGCCACGTTTCGCCGCGCTGAACCCCTGCGGGGAGAGTCCTTTCAACTGGGATCATTAAGGTGTCCGGACAAAGCAAGCGCCATTCTTGCGGAATTCTCGCGACGGCAAGCACGCTTGGCCGGCGTTGCGGCTTCGCGGCCGTGCTGGCCGCTTGCTTCATCGCGGCACCGG
>DASYIU010000174.1:0-5326 GCA_035997285.1 Methyloceanibacter sp.
GCTCCGCCTCAAGATTATGCGGGGCCGCACGGAAGACGGGGGTCTCCGGGACGGGACGTGGGAGAATCAGCGCGTTGCTCATGCACAACAGTACCCCAAACACCAGGCGCGGCTAGATGTCGGATCTGTGAACATCGGGGAGATCGTGCCCTCGCCCACAAGAGGCGAGGGCTGTTGCCGGGGCGGCCTCTCCGGGGCGTCCGCTGAGCTTATTCGGATGCCTCCTCCTCCGCTTCCTCTTCGCCCGTGATCTCGGCGGGCGTGCCTTCCTCGAACAGCGCCGCAGCGGCCACCTTGGCGGCTTCCGCCGCCTCCTCGGCCTCGCTCATGACCTTGGAGCTCACGTCCTCGCCACGCGCTTGCCGCGCCGCCTCGTCGGGGGAGCGGGCGACATTGACGGTGATACGGGGCTCGACCTCGGCGTGGAGCTGGACGCGCACCTGGTGCAGGCCGAGGGCCTTGATCGGCCGGTCGAGCATCACCTGCCGCCGCTCTATGGAGAAGCCGCCTTCGGTCACCGCCGCGGCGATATCGCGGGTGGAGACCGAGCCGTAAAGCTGGCCGGTGTCGCCCGCCTGGCGGATCACGATGAAGCTCTTGCCGCCGAGCTTGCCCTGCACCACTTGCGCTTCCGATTTGAGCTCGAGATCGCGGGCCTCGAGCTGTGCCCGGTCGCGCTCGAAGCGCTTGCGATTGGCTTCCGTGGCGCGCAGCGCCTTGCCTTGCGGCAGCAGGAAGTTGCGGGCGAAGCCGTCCTTGACAGTGACGACGTCGCCCATTTGTCCGAGGTGTCCGATGCGCTCGAGCAGGATAATTTGCATGTCGTTAGACTCCTATGCTTGTCAGACCGATCCGTCGCTGCTGGGGGGAGGCCCGTGCTCGTTGCCCCGTCCGCGCAAGCGAAACAGCGGCTCGCCGAGACCGAGAATGGCGACGGCGATGGCAACCCAGCCCAACAGCAAAATTCCGAGATAGACGGTGGCGAGCAGCAGGGCGCGGAGCGGCACGCCCCGGCTATAGACGTGAATCACCGCTAAGCCCTGCAGCACGTAAGCGAACAGCAACGCCCCGGCGAGCCCGGTGGCGAGCAGTCCCGGCAGGCCGGGGATAAAGGAAGCAACGAGCGCGACCGCGAAAATAAGCACGAACGCATTCGGCAGCTCGAGCGCATGCAGGTCAGGCCAGGGCCTGAGCGCGCGCCCTGAAGCGTCGACGATGAGCCCTGCCATCCAGAGATTGAACAAGGTGATGGTGAGCCAGATAACGGCGAGGGCGGCGGGAAGCGCCCGGGCAAGCACGGCCGAGAGGCTCGTGATGGTCTCCTCGGTGAAGAGGGTGCCGTCGCGGTCGAGTTCCTTAAGGGTGCTGTGCTCGAAAATCTCGCGGATCGACTCGCGATAAGCCTCCTGGTCGTAGCCGAGGACTAGCACGAGGATGCCGGCAAGGACGCCCGCCATCAGTGCTGCCCAGCCGAGGAGGCGTCCCGGCGGATACCATTCGAGCGCGTCGACCACCTGGCCCTGCGGCCTGGCTGCCGGGCGCGACAGAAGGGCGAGATGGGCGAGGAGCGCGGTCGGCGCGGCCACCGACAACGCAAAGATCGCGGCGGTGGCAGGCCCAAGACTTGCGGCGATCACCACGGTGCCGGTCAGCGCCGATATCAGCGCTGCCATTCCGCCCCAACCGAGCCCGGCGAGACAAAGCGGCAAAGGCGCAAGATAGAAGAGTACGCCGGCAAGCGCCGTCGCCGTGGCGGCGGAGGCGAACAGCGCCGCCGAAACCAGGCCCGAGCCTGCGCCGATGATGAAAGCCATTGGCATTGTGCGCTGTCCCGCCTCCTGAAGAGCGGTTAGGGGAGGACACGTCCCGCCCCAACTTTGCCTAGAGTCTCAAGCTTTTGGCGCCTGAACTCCCGTTACTGGATAAGGTACGGCAGAAGCCCAAGGAACCGCGCGCGCTTGATGGCACGAGCGAGCTCGCGTTGCTTCTTGGCGGAAACGGCGGTGATCCGGCTCGGCACCATCTTGCCGCGCTCCGACACGTAGCGCTGCAAGAGCTTCACGTCCTTGTAGTCGATCTTCGGCGCCTTATCGCCCGAGAACGGGCAGGTCTTGCGGCGGCGATAGAAGGGACGGCGCGCCTGGATTTGGGTCATGCTCATCAGGAGTTCTCCTCCCCTTCGACGGGAGCGGCGATCTCAGCTTCGGCCGGCCCACGCGCTTCCCGCGGCGTATGCTCGCGGTCCCGGTAATCGCGTCGGGGTCCGCGGCGGCCATCGCGATCGCCACGATCGCCCCGGTCTCCGCGATCGCCACGGCCATCACGGCCATCGCGCTCGTCGCGATCGGCACGGCGCATCATCGCCGACGGGGCGGCCTCGTGCTCATCGACTCTGACGGTGAGAAAACGGATGACGTCGGTGGACAGGCGCATCTGGCGCTCGAGCTCGGCCACGGCCTCGTGCGGCGCGTCGAGATTCATTAGCGTATAATGGGCCTTGCGGTTCTTCTTGATGCGGTAGGCGAGGGACTTCACGCCCCAATATTCGGTCTTGGCGACGGTGCCGCCGCGCTCCTCGAGGATCGTGCGAAAGCTCTGCACGAGAGCCTCGACCTGTTGGGCGGAGATATCCTGCCGCGCCAAAAACACATGCTCATAGAGAGACATGGATTGCCTTTCCTTCTTCACTTTGCTCCGGCGCGAAGCCTCACCATGGGCGCTTTAGAAGGAAAGGCCCAAGAGACGTCCCTTGAGAGCGGAGACACGGGAGGGCGGCACCTTGACGCCTGCCGCTCAAACGCATTGAGCGGCCCTCCGTTCAGCCTCCGACCGGAAGCAGTTGCTGGTGGCGGTCTTATAAGCCTTCGCGCGTCCTTTGCAAGACCGGCGAAGGGTAGACGAGCAAGCTATTGCGGGGTCGATTTCGACGTGCACTCGGCCGCCTTGTTCTCGGTCACGTTGAACGCCGTGCAATTGCCTTGGCCGTAGATTTCGACCACCCCGACTTTGTCGATCGGAGCATCGGCGTATTCGACGCTGAAGGTCACCGGCGTGATCACCTGGGCGGACATTCCCTCGGGAGGCCGGCCCTTGGCGTCGAAAGCGAAAATGAGGTCCTTGGGGTCGCCCATGCGCGGCGTCAGCTGGAACTCGCTGAAGCCCGGCGTGGGCGCCGATGCGTTCACTGTGATCGCAACAGTCGGCGGGTTCGACTTATTAATGACGACGGTGATGCCCTCGACGGAGGCGAGCTCGACCAGCGCCGGATCAGGCGGCAGCTTCGACTTCCAGGGCCAGGGCTGCGGGTCGGCGGCAAAGAGCGGCAAGCTTGCAGTCATCACCGCGGCAGATGCAATCATGGCGCCGATAAGGATTGGACGTTTCATACATTGTCTCCCTTGCAAGTCTATAATTTGGGCCTGCCTTGAGAGCCCTCTTCTAGCATGCGGGGGTTTTACCGGATCGTTATCTTTTCGGTCCGCTTCCTCCTGCGCGGTTCTGCCGCTCGCTCCAGGCGGCAAGGCTTAAGGCCTCGCGGGCCTCGCTTGACAGCCAAGATTGAAACAGTGTCTTTGGCCGCTCTTTCCATTATTTCCGAACCCCAGCGCATGAGCATCGCCTTTATCTTTCCCGGCCAGGGAAGCCAAGCCGTCGGCATGGGAGCCGAGCTTGCCAAGTCCTATCCGGCGGCGCGCGCCGTCTTCGATGAGGTCGACGCAGCGCTTGGACAGAACCTGTCAGAGCTGATGTGGGAAGGACCTGAAAGCGAGCTCACGCTCACCGAGAACGCGCAACCGGCGCTGATGGCGGTCTCGTTGGCAGCGATGCGGGTGCTCAGCGAAAAGGGGCTCAGGCTTAAGGATCGCGCGGCATACGTCGCGGGCCACTCGCTTGGCGAATATTCGGCGCTTGCGGTGGCCGGGGCGCTCAGCATTGCCGATACGGCGCGGCTCCTCAAGACGCGCGGCCGCGCCATGCAGGAGGCAGTGCCTGTTGGCGAGGGGGCGATGGCGGCGCTGCTCGGCGCCGATCTTGGCCAGGCGCAAGAGCTTGCCAAGGCCGCCGCTGAAGGGGCGGTATGCGAAGCGGCGAACGACAATGCTCCGGGCCAGGTGGTGATCTCGGGCGCGCGGGCGGCGATCGAGCGTGCCGTGAGCTTGGCGCCCAAATTCGGTGCCCGCCGCGCCGTGCTCCTGCCGGTGAGCGCACCATTCCATTGCGCGCTGATGCAGCCTGCTGCCGAAGTCATGAGCAAGGCGCTGCAAGCGGTAGAGATCAAGGTTCCGGCGGTCCCTCTGATCGCCAATGTGCTCGCCGAGCCAATTTCAGATCCCGAGGCTATTCGGGCACGTCTCGTCGAGCAGGTGACGGGGATGGTCAGATGGCGCGAGACGATGCTCTATCTCAAGGCAAACAGTGTCGACACCGTTTATGAAGTGGGCGCTGGACGCGTGTTGACGGGCATCGCCCGGCGCTTCGATGGCGTCGAGGCGCGCAGCGTCGGGACGCCCGCAGAGCTCGAAGCCGCGGCGGCGTCTCTCGGCCCCTAGCATAAGGAGTGCTTCGCATGTTCGACCTGACAGGGAAGGGGGCGCTCGTCACCGGTGCCAGCGGCGGGATCGGCGGCGCCATAGCCAAGGCCCTGCACGGGCGAGGCGCCACTGTGGCGATCTCCGGTACCAACGTCGCGCGCCTCGAGGCCCTCGCTTCCGAGCTCGGCTCACTCGTCTTCGTCCTGCCTTGCGATCTCCGCGACCGCACCGCCGTGGCCAAGCTCCCCGAAAGCGCAGAGAAGGCGCTGGGCCAGGTGGACATCCTCGTCAACAATGCCGGCATCACCCACGACAACCTCTTCATGCGGATGAAGGACGAGGAGTGGGACGACGTGATCGCCGTCAACCTCACCTCAGTGTTCGTGCTCACGCGTGGCATCTTGCGCAACATGATGCGCCGCCGTTACGGCCGTATCGTCAATATCGCCTCGATCTCGGGCGTCTTGGGCAATCCGGGTCAACCGAACTATGCCGCCTCCAAGGCGGGATTGGTGGGGATGACGAAATCCCTCGCCCGCGAGGTGGCAAGCCGGGGCATCACCGCCAATGCCATATCGCCGGGCTTCATCTCAACCCCCATGACCGATGCCTTGACGCCGGCGCAAGTGGAGGGTATTGCCGCCGCCATCCCAACCCGGACGTTCGGCAAGCCCGAAGACGTGGCGGCTGCCGTGGTTTTCCTCGCCAGCAACGAGGCGGCCTACATCACGGGCGAGACGATGCATGTGAATGGCGGTATGGTTATGGTGTAAGCCTTGAGCGGCAAGGATTTG
>DASYIU010000175.1:0-13343 GCA_035997285.1 Methyloceanibacter sp.
CGCGGTCCGCGCGAAGGGAACGTAGAGCTTCACCTCGAACGCCGGAGAGGCGAGCACCATGCAGCGGATCTTCGGCGCGTAGTCGTGGGCCCAGGCGGCGATCAGCACGACGCCCACGCTTTGCGCGACCACCGCCATGTCCTCGCTGCGGATGCCGTAGCTCACGCCGATATGGTCGACGAAGTCCTGCACGTCGCGAACCCAGGCAGCGATGCTCGGGCTATAGCCCCGCTCGCCGGGGGAGCGGCCGTGACCGCGCGCATCCCAGGCGAAGAATCGGGAAACTCGAGCTCGTCGACGAGATGCGCCATGCGGCCAGAATGCTCATGGCCGCGATGGAACAGGAGGATTGCCCCTTTGGGCCTCGTAGTGACGGCCAATAGCGGTAGAACAGCTCCACGCCATCATGGGTGGCGAAGCGCCCCTCCTGGGCAACGCGCTTTGTGACGAACTCTTGCGGCGGCGGCACGGGCGAGCTCACGACCGGCGCGGCGGGTTTGAGGTTCATGACCTTGCCCTTCCCATGACTTGGCTTCCTAAAGGCCGCCGGCAGAATGTAGGGAGCAGAGAGGCCCCGGCGTAGGCGGCAAGCTCTACAGCCTTTCGCCTCTCAGCAAACGCGGCACGTTCCCGGTGGCGCCGGCGGCCTCACGCACGAGGAAGCGCTTCAGGCCCGGGGCCCTCTCGACCAGCCCGAGCCCGAGATCGCGCAACGCCCTGAGCGGGGTGCTGTCGTTGGAGAACAGGCGGTTCAGCCCGTCCATCACCGCCGCCGAGAAGGCGCTGTCGAATCGCCGCCAGCGCTCATAGTGCTCCAGGCCCGGCGCCGCACCGACGTCGAGCCCAAGGCGGCTGGATTCGACGATGATCTCGGCAAGGGCCGCCACGTCGCGCATACCGATATTGAGGCCTTGGCCGGCGAGGGGGTGCACCACGTGCGCCGCATCGCCGATCAGGGCCAGACGGTCGGCGACGAAGGCGCGCGCAATCTGAAGATCGATCGGGAAGGATTGGCGCGGGCCGGCAAGGGCGATCTCGCCGAGCCGGTGGCCGAAGCGCTTGCAGAGCTCAGCGGCGAACTCTGCTTCGTTTGCCACCATGATGGCCTCACCTTGCGCCGCACCTTCCGTCCACACGATGGAGGAGCGATTGCCCTTGAGCGGCAGGATGGCGAAGGGCCCCGCGGGCAGGAAATGCTGCACCGCTCTCCCGTGATGGGGCTTTGCGTGCGCCACGGTGGTGACGATGCCGACTTGCGGATAAGACCAGCCCACGCATTTTATGCCGGCGCGCTCTCTCAGCCGCGAGCGCTTGCCGTCAGCCGCGACGAGGAGGCGCGTTTCGATCGCGCTCCCGCTGCCGAGCCTCAAGGCGACGCCAAACTCATCAGAGGTGTAATCGGCGACGGTGTCGGGAGCATAGACGTCGACGGCCTTCTCATCAGCGACCGCGGCAGCGAGCACGCGGGTGAGGTCGCCGGTCTCGACCATATAGGCGCCCGGCTCGCCGGTCTTGAGCTCATCGTCGAAGCCAAGGAAATAGGGACGCAGAACCGCGTTCAACGGACTGTCGGTGATCTCGATCGACTCTATGGCCTGAGCGTTAGGCGCAAGCGCCGGCCACAGCCCAAGCACGGCCAGCAGGCTCTTGCTCGCGGCAGAGAGCGCTAGGGCACGAGCATCCTGAGGAACTTCGGCTTGCGGCGCCTCGGCATCGATAAGCGCGATGCGGAAGCCTTTTGGCGCGAGCCTGACAAGCGCAAGCGCAAGCGTGCGCCCGGCAAACCCACCGCCGGCAATCGACACGTCGTAGCGCCTGTCGCTCTGCATCCCTCCCTATAGGGGAGGCTGGCGAGCAACGCCACTTGTGGCGACCCCACTCGTGGCAAAGCGAGCTAGCTGCGGCTTTCCAGGCAAACCGCGTTCCGCTCAGGCGGCGAAACTGGTAAAGGGCGCGCGAGCCGTCCTGCCGACAGCAAAAAGGTCACGCTCCATGAGCCGCGCTCTCGACCAGCTCCTCTCCATCCTCGACATCGAGACGCTTGAGCAGAATCTGTTCCGCGGGCTTAGCCCACAGGTCGGCTGGCAGCGGGTGTTTGGCGGGCAGGTGATCGGGCAGGCCCTGGTGGCGGCCCACCGCACTGTCGAGGGGCGCCTGGCGCATTCGCTCCATGCCTACTTCCTGCGTGCGGGCGATCCCACCGTGCCCATCATCTACGAGGTGGATCGCATCCGCGACGGGGGCAGCTTCTCGACCCGCCGGGTGGTCGCCATCCAGCATGGGCAGGCGATCTTCTCCATGGCCGCCTCCTTCCACAAGGAGGAGGAGGGGCTGCATCACCAAATCAAGATGCCCGAGGTGCCGCCGCCGGAATCGCTGCCGAGCGAGGCGGAGCTCAAGGAGTGTCTGATCGACCGCCTGCCGGAGCCGGTCAAAGCCTATTGGCAACACGAGCGGCCGATCGAGATCCGCCCCGTCGACCTGTCCCGCTACCTTTCGCCCGAGAACCGCGCCCCCACCCAGCAGGTCTGGATCAGGGCCACGGGCAGCCTTGGGGACGACCCCAGCCTGCACCAATGCGTGCTCGCCTATGCCTCGGACTTCACCCTTCTCGACACGGCCCTAATCGCCCATGGCCGCTTCATCCTCGACCCCAGACTGATGCTGGCGAGCCTCGACCACGCTATTTGGTTTCATCGGAGCTTCAGGGCCGACGAATGGCTGCTTTATGCTCAAGACAGCCCAAGCTCCGGGGCCGGCCGGGCCTTCTGCCGCGGGACTCTTTTCACCCGGGAAGGTGAGCTAGTGGCCTCGACCGCCCAGGAAGGGCTCGTAAGGGAGCGGAACTCGCGCTGATTCTGCCTATATTCTAAGCAATCCCATATTTTTGCCTATTCCATAAGCCAATATGCCCTTGTCGTGGGCGTGGCCTCTCCCGGGCGACCCGTAAAAGACTCCTTAAAGCCAAGGACTTGCCGCCCTTCCGCCGAGTTGGCACGGCGCTTGACTCTGCTTTCGGGTTCACGCGGCTGGAACGGACGCAGTCAAGAGCCTGGCAGCCGCAAACATGGAGGGGTTCGAAAGATGAAGCTGGTGATGGCGATCATCAAGCCATTCAAGCTCGATGAGGTGCGCCAAGCCCTCACCGAGCTCGGCCTGCAAGGCATGACCGTGACCGAAGTGAAGGGCTACGGGAGGCAAAAGGGCCATACGGAAATCTATCGGGGCGCCGAATACGCCGTGAACTTCCTGCCGAAGATCAAGATCGAGGTGGTGGTTCCTGCCAAGCTGGTCGACAAGGCGGTCGATGCCATCGTCGCCGCGGCCAAGACCGGGCAGATCGGCGACGGCAAGATCTTCGTCGTTCCCGTCGAGCAGACGGTGCGCATCCGCACCGGCGAAACGAACGAATCAGCGCTCTAGAGGGGAGGAAGAAGATGACCCTGATGAAATATCTTTTCGCCGCGGTCGCAGCGATCGTCGTGCTGTGTCTCGCTCATTTCGATCCGGCCTTGGCACAAGATGCCGCCGCCGGGACACCGGCTACTCCACCGCCCTCGCCGATCAATACCGGCGACACGGCGTGGATGCTCACATCGACGGCGCTCGTGCTGATGATGACGATCCCGGGCCTTGCCCTGTTCTACGGCGGCATGGTGCGCAAGAAGAACGTGCTCGCTACGGTCGGCCAGGCCTTTGGCGCGACCTGCATCATCACGGTGTTGTGGATGGTCATCGGCTACTCGATCGCCTTCACCACCAATGACAGCGAGTCGCTCAACAAATGGATCGGCGGCTTCAAATATTTCATGTTGAAGCCGATGACCATCGATGCGGTGAGCCCGCTCGCGGCGACGATCCCTGAATCGGTTTACATGTGTTTTCAGATGACCTTCGCCATCATTACCCCGGCGCTGATTGCCGGGTCGCTCGCGGACCGCATGAAGTTCTCCGCTTTCATGGTGTTCATGGCTGCTTGGCTGGTCCTGGTCTATTCCCCGATCGCGCATTGGGTTTGGGGCGGCGGCTGGCTCGGTCAGATGGGCGCCCTCGACTATGCAGGCGGAACCGTCGTGCATTTGAACGCCGGAACCGCGGGCCTCGTCTGTGCCCTTGTGCTTGGCCGGCGCTACGGGCTGGGCAAGGAAAACATGGCCCCGTACAACCTCGTCTACAGCGTGATCGGCGCCTCCTTGCTATGGGTCGGCTGGTTCGGGTTCAACGCTGGTTCGGCCGTCACCGCCAACGTCAATGCCGGCATGGCCATGGCCGCGACCCAGATCGCCACGGCTGCTGCGGCGCTTTCTTGGATGGTGTGCGAATGGCTGATCGCCAAGAAGCCCAGCATTCTCGGCATCGTCTCAGGTGCGGTGGCGGGTCTCGTCGCCATCACGCCGGCGTCGGGCTTCGTCGACCCAACGGGCGCGCTGATCATCGGCATTGCCGCCGGCGCCGTTTGCTACTTCGCAGCGGTGCACGTCAAGAAGATGCTTGGCTATGACGACGCGCTCGATGCCTTCGGCGTGCACGCCGTAGGTGGCGCGCTTGGTGCTATGATGACCGGCATGTTTGCCTCGAGTGCCATCAACTCGCTCGGCAAAGGCTGGCTGATCGACGGCAACTTCCACCAGATGCTGATCCAGTTCTATGACGTCGCCGGCACATTCGTGTACTGCGCCATCATGACCTACATCATCCTCAAGGTGATCGACCTCATCATCGGCTTGAGAGTTCCGCAGGCGGTCGAAGTCGAAGGCCTCGACATCAACCTGCACGGCGAGGTGGTCCAGTAATGCTCTAACGCACATGTAAACTGAGGGACAACAATGTTGCAAGACGAGAGCTAAGTCTCCTCCTCCCTGACCTGGCTCGATCTAAGCCCCGGCACTTGCCGGGGCTTACTTGTTCGGCGGGGCCTCACACGGCCATTGCCGCAAACGCCGCCGTCCCGTAACACCGACTGCATGCCGCTGGACGTTGCGCTGACCCGCCTCGATGAACTGGTCCGCTCCCCGTTTGCGCGGCTTGCTCTCTTGCTCGAAGGGATGGTGCCCGGAGCTCCGCCGATCGACCTCTCGCTCGGGGAGCCGCGGGCGCTCATGCCACCGTTCCTCGGCCCGACGCTCGAACGACATCTGAGCGAGTTCGGCCGCTACCCGCCGATCAAGGGCATCCCAGCGCTGCGCCAGGCGATCGTCGATTGGATCGGCCGCCGATACCCAACGCTGGAAGGCCGGATCGATGCCGAGACCCACGTGCTGCCGCTCAACGGCTCACGCGAGGGATTGTTCTCGGCGATCTTCCCGGCGCTGGCGCGCAAGCCGTCGATCGAGGGGCCGGTCGTGCTGATCCCCAACCCCTTCTATCAAGCCTATGCAGCCGCGGCGGCAGCCTCGGGCGCCGAGACCGTCTTCCTGCCCAGCACGAGAGAGACCGGGTTTCTCGCAGAGCTCGAAGCCATCGACGAGGCGCTTCTGAAGCGCACTATCGCTTTCTATCTCTGCTCGCCATCGAACCCGCAAGGCGCCGTAGCGGCCCGCGCCTATCTTGCGCGCGCCCTCGCCCTGGCGCGGCGCTTCGACTTCCTGCTGTTCGCCGATGAATGCTACTCGGAGATCTATGGCGGCGCCCCGCCCCCCGGTGTGCTCGAGACGGCCTATGGGGAGACTAGAAGCTTCGCCAATGTGGCGGTGTTCCAGTCGCTCTCCAAACGTTCGGGGCTGCCGGGCCTCAGGTCCGGTTTCGTCGCCGGCGACCCAAGCTTCATCGCATCCTTCGGGCGCTTCCGTAACGTCGCCTGCCCGCAAGTGCCGCTTCCGGTGCAGCACGTGTCTGTGGCCGCTTGGGGAGACGAGGACCATGTCGAGGCGGGGCGCGCGGCCTACGGTACGAATTTCGACGTCGCCGACGCTCTGCTAGAGGGCCGTTATGGCTACCGGCGACCCGCGGGAAGCTTCTTCCTTTGGCTCGATTTCCAGGCTTTCGGGGGTGGGGAGGAGGCCGCGACAACCCTTTGGAAAGGGTGTGGTGTCAAAGTGCTGCCGGGAGAATATCTCGCACAAGCCGGGCCCGATGGCGTCAATCCGGGCAAGGATTACGCCAGGGTCGCGCTCGTGCATGACAGGGACACCACGCGCGAGGCGTTGACGCGCATGGTCGCCACATTGGGTTGAGGGATGGCCACAAGGGGCAGAGCGAAGGAGCGGCGGCGGCTCCTGCCAGGAGCCGTCGAGTCGGGACTACGTCGTCTCGTGCTCGGCGCCTATGGTCTCGGCATCGCCACCGTCGCTTGCGCGGCTTGGGCGAGCCTTGCCACCTGGTCGGTTCACGACCCGAGCCTCAACAACGCAACGCGCGCGGCACCGCGCAACGTGCTCGGAAGCTGGGGCGCGGTGGTCGCCGACCTCGCCATCCAATCCTTGGGGCTGGCCTCGATCATCCTCTTCCTGCCGCTTGCCGCCTGGGGATGGCATCTTGTCTTCCGCACCGTGCCGAAGCGCAGGTTCCGGCTGCTCGCCTGGCCCGCCGCCGTCATCCTGCTCGCAGCGGCGCTTGCCGCGCTGCCGCAACCCAAGAGCTGGCCCCTGCCGAACGGCCTTGGCGGCATTTTCGGCGATTTCTTCATGGCCGGCGCCCATGTCATCGGCCCGTTCCTGCCTGACGCCGCGGTTTCGTTCGTCGCCGGTCTCGCCTTTCTCGTCGTCGGCACCATGCTGCTCCTCTTCGCCTGCGGCACGAGTACGTCGCGGCTGATTGCGCTGTGGGCGCCGCGGAGCACCGCCGCCGGCGAATGGGCGAGCGCCTCGCTTGGCGCTGCCATGCATTTCATCATGCACGTGGGCGCCAGGCTCAAGCGCATCGCCCGCATCTTCCCCGGCCGGCAGGCGCAACACGATGAGGATGCTGAAGATTTTGACGAGAGCCAGGAGGAGAGTTGGGAGGAGCCAGAGCCCGAGCCCGATGCTGACGGCCGCATCGAGCCTTCCTTCGGTCCGGCGCCGATCGGCGCGGCCAGCGACTACGACGAGGAGGAAGAGGAGGACATCACCTCGTCGAGCTACCGCATCACCCGCCTCAATGCCAAGGACAAGGCGAAGAAGAAGCACACGGGCCTCCGCTCGCCGCGCATGGAGACGCCTTACGACCCGCCGCCGATCCGCCTCTTGCAGCAGCCGCGCTCCCCACGCGGCCGCGGCGTGAGCGATGAGGTGCTGCAGGAGAATGCGCGCGAGCTTGAGGGTGTGCTGCAGGATTTCGGCGTCAAGGGCGAGATCACCAATGTCAGGCCGGGTCCCGTGGTCACCCTCTATGAGCTCGAGCCTGCGCCCGGGACCAAGTCCTCGCGGGTGATCGGGCTTGCCGACGACATCGCCCGCTCCATGAGCGCCGTCGCCGTCCGCGTTGCCGTGGTGCCGGGCCGCAACGTGATCGGCATCGAGCTTCCCAACGACCGGCGCGAAGTGGTGATGCTGCGCGAGTTGATGGAGGCCTCCGACTTCCAGGAGGCCGACGCGAGGCTGGCGCTCGCGCTCGGCAAGAATATCGGCGGCGAGCCGATCATCGCCGATCTGTCGCGCATGCCGCATCTTCTCATCGCCGGCACCACGGGCTCGGGCAAGTCGGTCGGCATCAACACCATGATCCTGTCGCTGCTCTACCGGCTCTCGCCCGACCAGTGCAAATTCATCATGATCGACCCGAAGATGCTCGAGCTCTCCGTTTATGATGGCATCCCGCATCTGCTCGCACCGGTGGTCACCGACCCCAAGAAGGCGGTGGTCGCGCTCAAATGGACGGTGCGGGAGATGGAGGAGCGCTATAAGCGCATGTCGAAATTGGGCGTGCGCGACATCAAAGGCTACAATTCCCGCGTCCTCCATGCCGAGGCCAAGGGCGAGGTCCTGACGCGGACCGTGCAGACCGGCTTCGACCGCGCAACCGGGCGCGCCGTGTACGAGCAGGAGGAGATGGACTACGATGCGATGCCCTTTATCGTCGTCATCGTCGACGAGATGGCCGACCTGATGATGGTCGCCGGCAAGGACATCGAGGCCGCAGTGCAGCGGCTGGCGCAGATGGCGCGGGCGGCCGGCATTCACCTGATCACCGCCACGCAACGCCCGAGCGTCGACGTCATCACCGGCACGATCAAGGCCAACTTCCCGACGCGGGTGAGCTTCCAAGTGACCTCAAAGATCGACAGCCGTACCATTCTCGGCGAGCAGGGCGCGGAACAGCTGCTAGGACAAGGCGACATGCTGTATATGGCGGGCGGCGGCCGCATCATGCGCGTGCATGGGCCCTTCGTGGCCGACGAGGAGGTCGAGAAGGTGGTGCGCCACCTGAAGAAGCAGGGCGTGCCGGCCTATCTCGACGCCATCACCGACGAGGCGGACGACGAGGCCGAGGACGGCGAGGGCGACGAGGTGTTCGGCGAGTCGGGCGATGATCTCTACGACCAGGCCGTGGCGCTCGTGCTCCGCGACCGTAAGGCCTCCACAAGCTACGTGCAACGGAGGCTCGGCGTCGGCTATAACCGCGCCGCGACCCTCGTCGAACGCATGGAAAAGGAGGGCCTGATCGGCGCTGCTAACCATGCGGGAAAGCGAGAGATTCTGGTCGGCGGGGACGAGGCCGCGACACCCTATTAGCCGCTTCATCTTACTGTCGCCAAGAAGTTGACCAGATTTGCCGGAATCATCTATCGATTGTCTCTGGCCAGAGCCGCGCCGGTCCGACAGAGGGGGGTTTATGATAAGCCGCAGTGCCGCCGGGCTACTCTTCAGCCTGCCGCTCGCCCTTGGCCTCGCGATAGGGCCAGCGCTTGCGCAAGACGGCGCGGCGACCACCGTGGCGAAGAGCCCTTCCACCACGACCACCACCAGCACGACCACCGGATCGGTCACCCCGCAGAGCCTGACGGAGCCCCAAGACGAGCTCCGACCTGCCCTTGGGGCTGACGATTCGCCAACCGGCGCGACGGCCCCTTCGGAGGAAATCACCCCTTCTGCCACGGACGAGGGCGCCGGCTGGGAAGCCGCAGTTGAGGCGGCGCAGGCGGCAACGCCTCTGATCGGACCCGAGCAGGCCCAAGCGGTTCAGCGCATCAACGACTATTTCAACAACATCACCAACCTGCAGGGCAGCTTCGAGCAGGTCGACTCCGCCGACAAGCGCTTGGCCGGCCGCTTCTACGTGCAGAGACCGGGGAGGATCAGGTTCGACTATGCGCCACCCAGCGCGCTTCGCATCGTGGCCGATGGACATTTCCTCGCCATCGAGGACTCCGATCTGAAGACCGTCGAGAAATATCCCATCGAATCGACGCCGTTCCGCCTGCTCTTGGCCGATGCCGTCGATCTTGGCCGCGATGCGCGCATCGTCGGTGTCGAAAGCCAGGAGGGAACGCTCGCCATCTCGCTCGAGGACAAATCCGGCGACGCGACGGGAAGCATCAAGCTTCTCTTCGATAACGGGCCCGAGCTCAAGCTCAAGCAGTGGCTGATCACCGACGCGCAAGGCTTGTCCACCACCGTCACAGTCAACGACGTGGTGTCGGGACGAAAAGTCGCGGCCGATTTCTTCGCCTCGACGGAGAGCTTCCAGCCGTTCCGTTAGGCCAAGAAATGGGTGTTATGGGCCCTGGGGCACCCGCGCCAGGCCCCCTCCCAGATCCTTTTGGGCCGAAAGAAAACTGAGCCAAATCAAAGCCCTGGGTCAGGGCCGCCGCTCTTCTTTACGCCGCGTTAAATTTTTCGAGGGGCTGCGGTTGAAATCGGCCCGAAACCTACTTATCTCTGGGCGCAGAAGCGGATCACATCGTTTTACATCGGTAGTGCCCCCCGTCTAGCCGAAGATGTGGTCCGTCTCGCGCCGGCTTCCCTCCCGGCGCGCGCGCGAAAAAACGCGCTTCTGGGCGCCCAACCACGCGCAGCGGTTGGGCGCCTTTTCTTTGGCGATTGTATACTTCACAAACCCAATATCACTGTGATACGCTCCCCCACTGGTTGAATGGGAGGATCGGATGGCTGAAACCGCAGCGGTGTCGATAGTCGACTGCCTGGGTTGGCAACTCACCGATGATAATAAGACAGTCCTATTGGGCTTCCACAATGAAAGCGGCCAAGTCTTCAACCTGGCCATCGCCCGAGGCTACTTTGAAAGAAGCTATCCTTGCCCTATTGCATGCAACGTCGGCATTTCCGAAGCCGAAGATGCAAAGCGGGGCACAGTTATCAGTACCAACAGATTGGTTCGATCTCGGCGCGACAGACGATGGTAATTTTGTCCTCCGCTTCCGGTTAAGTAGCGGGGGCGAGTTTTCGTTTCTTTTGCCGCGCGGCATGGCGCCAACCTTCAACACGTACTGACTGAAACTTTGCAGCCGGGGTCCATTGCCCCCGCGCCCGGTGAAACTTCGACCCAATGATCATTTCAGTCTCCTAACAAAAAACCCCGACTACTTGCCGGGGGGTTGAAAAGACTCACGGGCGTCACACAAAAGGTGCTATTTCTGCTTTGGTCCCCCCGAATGGACCCGAAGAAGCCCCACAAACAAGGCGTCCCCCCGTCGCCCATTGGGGCTTCTTCTTTTTGACTCCCAGAAGCGTGCTATGCGGCCCCCGTGACGGCATCCCTCCCGCCACGACCCTCCACGCGGGGTAATTCGGAAGAAGCCCCGTGCGCCCCCCGTCCGGGGCTACTTCTTGTTGGTTCACCCTGGCGGGGGGGTTGATAAAGCTGACTGCGATCATTAGCTAATAATCTTGGTGGGATTTCCCTCCCCACCATTGTTCCCCCCAAAGGAACCGAAGAAAGCCCCGTCCCCCCCGTCGGGGCTTCTTCATTTTCGCCCCCGCGTACTGGGGTGGATCGCGCCGTAGCCGTGCTGGCCCTGCCCCCGGGCTCACCCGGCGGGAGTGGCTTGTTTACGCTGTGGCAAAACGCCTAGCCTCAGAGCGCCAAGAAGTGATATGCCGCTTAGGTGATGGGTTCCCTCCCCATCACCTGTTCCCCCCAAAGGAACCGAAGAAGCCCCGTCCCCCCGTCGGGGCTTCTTCTTTGTCAGCGCACACGCTCCCGCTTTGATCATCTTGTAACAAAATTTCGCTAGTGTCCTCTTGTCTTGTTGCCTGGTTGTATCCAGCTAGCCTCGGTCGGGCACACCTCTCGACCGGGTTTTTTTTCGTCACGGTGTGAAATGACATTCAGGCTGGTACGTGCGGAATACGATCGGGAAACTGAACGCGCTTACGTAGAGCTTCGCTCGCTCGACGACGGCGGCGAGGTCATAGCGACCGCCATCTTCTCATTCAAGACGACGGTAAATCTGTCAAAGCGACGGATCGAGGAGGATGTTGTAAGGAAGGCCCGCCATATCCTGAAACGGGCGGCAGCCGCCACCTAAGCCAGGCGTGATGGCTCGGTCCCCAGACGATTTGCTTGATCGCCACAGCCCATGCGCTTTCGCCTTGCCACCTGGAACATCAATTCGGTGCGGCTGCGGCTCGATCTCGTGAGCCGTTTCGTCAAGGCCTACCAGCCGGACGTGCTTTGCCTGCAGGAGATCAAATGCATCGAAGGCAAGTTCCCCGAGCTTGAGCTCCGCGCGCTCGGCTTCGCCCACGTGGCTGTCGCCGGCCAGAAAGGCTATCATGGCGTCGCCACGCTCTCCCGCCTTCCCTTCAGGCTTCTCGAGCGTCGCGACATTTGCGGGCGCGGCCACGCGCGGCACCTCTCGGTGGCGCTTGATTGGGCAGGCAACGGGACGAAGCCCCTCGTCGTGCACAATGTCTATGTGCCGTCAGGCGGCGACGTGCCCGATCCTGCGCTCAATGCAAAGTTTCGCCACAAGCTCGACTTCCTCGAAGCGCTGGGCGCCTGGTTCGGCGGGATGCGCGCCAAGCCCAAGAACCGCATGATCATGGTCGGCGATCTGAACGTGGCGCCGCTTCCGACCGACGTCTGGTCGCACAAGCAATTGCTCAAAGTGGTGAGCCACACGCCGGTAGAGGTCGAGCGGCTCGCACGCGTGCAGGCTTCGCACGATTGGGTGGACGTGATGCGCCGGCATGTTCCTGCCGAGGAGAAGCTCTTCACCTGGTGGAGCTATCGCAACCGCGATTGGCGCGCCTCCAATCGCGGCCGCCGCCTCGACCATATCTGGACGACCCCTGCCCTCGACGGCGCCGCAGTCTCGATGGCGGTCGCCTCAGAGACACGCGACTGGCAGCGCACCTCGGACCATGTCCCGGTCATCGCCGATTTCGAGATTGAACAATAAACCCCCCCTCACCCGGCTCGCCGCTCAGTAGCGGCGAACCACCCTCTCCCACGAGGGGAGAGGGGTTTGAGACTGTTACGTCGCCGCACGTTCCCTCGCCCCTTGTGGGAAAGGGCTTTCCGCCGCGATCTTGCGCGCGAAGCTCTCGCAAGTCGCATGGCGGGAAGGGTGAGGGGTAACTGCCTGACCGTCCTCTACGGCACCAGCTTGTAGCCGCCGGTCTCGGTGATGAGGAGCTCGGCCTGCGAGGGGTCCTTCTCGATCTTCTGGCGCAGGCGATAGATGTGGGTCTCGAGCGTATGGGTGGTGACGCCGGCGTTGTAGCCCCACACCTCGTGCAGCAGAACCTCGCGGGTCACGACCCGCTCGCCCGCACGATAGAGATATTTCAAGATCGAGGTCTCCTTCTCGGTGAGCCTGATCTTGCCGCCGTTGCCGTCGACGAGCAGCTTCGAGGCCGGCCTGAACGTGTAGGGCCCGATGGTGAAGACCGCGTCCTCGCTCTGCTCGTGCTGCCTAAGCTGGGCGCGGATGCGGGCGAGCAGCACGCCGAGGCGGAAGGGCTTGGTGACGTAGTCGTTGGCCCCCGACTCGAGACCGAGGATGGTGTCGGCATCAGAGGTCTGCGCCGTCAGCATGATGACCGGGCCCTTGAAGCCGCCGCGGCGCAGCAGCTTGCAGGCCTCGCGGCCGTCGAGGTCGGGAAGGCCGACGTCCAGGAGCACGAGGTCGACATGGCCGCCGCGCGCCTGCTTCAGACCGTCCGACGCCGTCGCCGCAAGCGTCGTGTCGAATTCCTCATGCAGCGTGAGCTGCTCGCTCAAAGACTCGCGAAGCTCATCGTCATCCTCGATGATGAGGATCTTGCGCGCATTGCTCATCGGCGGCCCCTGGATTAATTCCGCACCGGGGAGTTGTAAGCGGGGCCAAGCCCTTGGACAAGCATGTCGGCAAGCCGACAATCGGCGGAAAAAGGTCGTTCAGTCATGAGGGTTAAGCGAACTCGGCTAATCACGGTGAGGCCCGCGCCGGGAAAGCGAAGCCAAGGACGCCTCATCCT
>DASYIU010000176.1:0-7044 GCA_035997285.1 Methyloceanibacter sp.
GTAGGCCGCGTGGGCTCGCTGGTGGCGAGCACCGGCTTCTTCAACGCGGCGGAAGTGGACATCGCTGGCGAGCTCGTGACCGAGCGCCTCACCAAGGGCATCCGCTCAGGCTATCACTTCGTGCTTGCCGAGCGCGGGTCGAGGCTCGTGGCCTATGCCTGTTACGGGCCAATCGAGGGAACGCGTGGGTCCTTCGATCTGTATTGGATTGCCGTGGCGCCCGAGGAGCAGGGGAAGGGGCTGGGCGTCCAGGTCTTCACCCGCGCCGAGACGGCGATGCGCAAAGCGGGTGCCAAGCACATCTATGCCGACACCTCCTCGTCTGACCGCTATGCCGGCACGCGCGGCTTCTATCAGCGCATGGGCTTCGCCGAGGAGGCGCGGCTCTCCGACTTCTACGGCCCCGGCGACGGCAAGGTCATCTATGTGAAGGCGCTTGCTCCCTCCCCGCCTCCACAGGGTCATCCCGGCGAAAGCCGGGATCCAGATTCGAAGGCTCCGAGCTAACCCTCATGCTGAGGAGCGCCCGAAGGGCGCGTCTCGAAGCATGAGGCGCACCCTTCGAGACGGCCGCGTGCAGCGGCCTCCTCAGGGTGAGGATGTACGTGCTGGATTCCGGCTTGCGCCAGAATAACGCCGTCTTAGAGTTGGGGCCGGTTTCTTATGGGGGCAACGATGCCAAAGCGGGGACCTGCGGCCCAGAGCCGGCGGTCGGTCATCACACTATTGGTTCTCGCTGCGGGTTTCCTTGCCGGTCGGCCCTACCTGGTCGGCGAGGCACTGGCCAAGACCACGAGGCGGAGAGGCACCGGGAGCGGCACGGCGGCAAGGTCGCCGAGCGAGGACGGCAAAAATCTCAAGGCCGGCCAGTTCGTCTGGCACCCCGAGCGGTCGCCCAAAGGCCCCGTCGCCATCATCGTTTCGGTCCCCAAGCAACGCTGCTTCGTCTACCGCAACGGCATTCTCATCGGTGTCTCGACCTGCTCGACGGGCAAGAAAGGCTTCGAGACGCCGACCGGCGTTTTCACCATCCTGCAAAAGGCCGAGGACCACTATTCGAGCGAGTTCGAGGATGCGCCGATGCCGCATATGGAGCGGTTGACCTGGCAAGGGGTCGCGCTCCATGCCGGCAACCTGCCGGGCTATCCCGCCAGCCACGGCTGCGTGCGCCTTCCGGCCAAATTTGCCGAGAACCTCTACGGCGTGACGCAGGTGGGAACGCCGGTGATCATCGCCGGCGATGTCAGCGATCCGGCCGCGGTGAAGGATCCCGGACCGATCCTCGGCTCGAGCGCCAAGGAGACGATCGAAACCAATGTCGGAAAGAAGGCGGTTTCGCCGCCGAGCTCGAACGCCGTCACCTCGATCCTGGTCTCGCGCGCCGACAAGCGCATTTATGTGTTGCAGAACGGCGCCATCGTTGTCGACGGCGAGGCGAACATCAAAGACCCGTCAAAGGCGCTCGGCTCGAACGTGTTCGTCTGGCAGGGAGGCGACCCCAAGGGCTCGACCTGGGAGGGGATGGGCTTCCAGGCCGCCGCCGAAGGGGCGGTTGCGCCCAACACCGCCGTACTCGAGCGCATCGAGGGCTCGCCCGAGGTGATGGACGCCATCAGGAAGCGCATGAAGCCCGGCACGGTGCTCGTCACCACGGACTTTCCGGCAACACCCGATACGCGCAGCGACAAGAGCTTCGTGGTGATGGACGGCCGGGCAAAGTGACCGAAAGGAAGAACTGGAGGTCAGCGGCCGGGAATGGCTTCGACGATGGAGAGCCCTGAGCGGGTCGGCATCACTTTCGCTATCGTGAGGCCGGCCTGCGACAGCAACGCCTCGAATTGGGCGAGACTGCGCACGTGTCCCCCGGTGATGGTCATCATATGCAGGTCGAGCATGACGGCGGCCGGGTCCGCCATAGCGCGCTCGGGGAGGACGCGCTCGATGATGGCGAGCCTGGCGTCCTCCGGCATCGCCTTCCGGCAATTCGCCAAAATTGTGCGCGCGGACGCGTCGTCCCATTGCTGGAGTACGCCTTTCAGCAAATAGATATCGGCACGAACCGGGATATCGGCAAAGAAATCGCCCGCCACCAATTCAATGCGCTCGGGCAGTCGAAATTGACCAAAGACTTGCAGGAACGGCTTCGCCATCTCGATCATGTGCGGCTTGTCGAACAATGCGCCGGTGAGATGCGGATACGCGATCAGCAGAGGGGCAAGGAGTGCGCCGCAGCCGCCGCCGATGTCGGCCACTCTCGCGGCCTCCGCGGCAGGGTCCAACGCTTCGATGATCGAGCCGGCCTGGTCGAACGTCTCGGCCGTCAAGTAGGATTCAAACATTGCGCCTTGGTCGGCGTGCTCGCGGCGCCACTCCGTGACACTCATGTCGAAGACGTTGTCGAAGGCGGGACCGCCCGTCTTCAAGGTAAGGAGCAGCTCCATCCAAGGTCGCCAATATTGCTCGACGACGATCTGCACTTTCTTGGCGAGGCGGGAGGGCGAACTTGAGCTAAGAGACCGCCCGCCCGGCGCGAGCGTGAAGCTGCCGTCTGGCAGCTCCTCGCAGATGCCGAGTGTGCAGAGGCCACGCAGGAAGCGAAGGAGATGCGGGGCCGACAGACCGAGCTCCGCGGCCAGTTGCTCGGACGTCCAGGCGCGCGTCGCCATCCGGTCGGGAAGGCCGAGCTTCACGGCCGCATAGACAAGGGCGGATTCATGGTAGGCCTCGATCTGGAGCCGCAACCGCTCCTCGAACGCGCGCTGCTCGTCGCAACTTTCCGTCATTGTGCGTCCTGCCTCCAGGACGCCGGATCGCGGACCGCCTCGACCACAGCCCGCACGGCGTCGATGACGAGATCGGGCTGCTCGATCTGAATATAATGGTCGCTCTCCGTCGCTATGACATGGCGGGCATCGGGCAACAAGGCGGCAAGCTCGTCTTGCCCCTTACGCCACGCCGCCTCGAAGCCGGCTTGCGAAAATCCCGCCGGGACATTGGGCGGGAGCGCGACCGGCTTGGCGCGCGACAGGACGAAGAGCGGAATGCCATAGAGCGGACTTTGCGCCGCCTCTTGCGCCATGCGCTCGGAGGCCGCGGCGAAATCGATGCTTTCGAGATCGCGATAGGACTCAAGCCCGGGCGGCGCGGGATCGGAAAGCGTGACGTAAGCCGCCCATTGCTCTGGGCCGAGCAGCTTCGGCATCGCTTCGGGCCAGGCATCGACCAGGACAAGCCCGGCAATATCGTCTTGATAGGTGCTGGCATAGAGGCGGGCGAACAGACCGCCGAGGGAATGGGCGACAAGCACGTAAGGCCCCTCGATGTTGGCCGCATCGAGCAGATCGTGGAGCTCGGAGGCGACCGCCTCGGCGGTGTGCGGCATCGGCACCGGGTCGCTGCGGCTCAAATGGGTGGCATCGAGGATGGTGCCCGGGCGGTCATAGGTGCACACCCTGGTGAAGCCGGCGACGGCGGCGAAGACCGGAGTAATGCCGGGCTCCGGCGGGGTGGTCCAGATCTCGGCGTTGTTGCGGTAGCCGGAGATGAGGATCACGGTCGGGCTGCCAGTCCCCTTGCATTCGAGGTAGAGCTTCCGTCCGTCCACATCAACAGGGCCGGCGAAATCGCCGCTAGTCGGGCCCGGCTCCGCCTGTGCGGCCGTTGCGGCAACGAGCAGGACGACGCCAAGAAGCGCAATGGAACGAAGGCTCGGCATGGTTTTGTCTGCCACAAAGGGCCACGCGAAGCACCTGGGTTACCTTAAGGGTAACCAGCCGGACCACTGACGCTCGCCATGGCCTGCGGGAGAGTCATTGCCGACTCGAAGACGCTGCTATAACCACCGGCCATGCCGGACGAAACGCCAAGACCCACCCAAGACCGCGTCCTCATCGTCGATTTCGGCAGCCAGGTGACGCAGCTCATCGCGCGGCGGGTGCGCGAGGCCGGCGTCTATTCCGAGATCGTGCCTTACGACAAGGCTGAAGGGGCGCTAAGCGCCGCGCGGCCAAAGGCCATCATCCTCTCCGGGGGTCCGGCTAGCGTGCACGAGACGGGCACGCCGCAGGCTGCGCAAGCGCTTTTCACTGCCGGCGTGCCGGTGCTCGGCATCTGCTATGGCGAGCAGGCCATGGTGGCGGCGCTTGGCGGCCAGGTCGAAGGCGGGCATTCGCGCGAGTTCGGCCGCGCCGAGCTTCAGATCATCGACGAGACCCCGCTGTTCGACGGCGTCTTTCAGGAGGGCGAGCGGGCGCAAGTGTGGATGAGCCATGGCGACCGCGTGACCAGGCTGCCGCCGGGCTTTCGCGCCGTGGGTATCTCAACCGGCGCGCCGTTCGCGGCCATCGCCGACGATTCGCGCCGTCTCTACGGCCTGCAGTTCCATCCCGAAGTGGTGCACACGCCGAAAGGCGCGGCCTTGCTCGCCAACTTCGTCCGCGTGATCGCCGGCTGCCCCGGCGACTGGACCATGACCCAGTTCCGCGAGAGAGAGGTCGCGCGTATCCGCGAGCAGGTGGGTGACGGGCATGTCATCTGCGGGCTCTCGGGCGGGGTCGATTCTGCGGTGGCCGCGCTTCTGATCCATGAGGCGATCGGCGACCAGCTCACCTGCATCTTCGTCAATCACGGCCTGCTGCGCGAAGGCGAGGCGACCGAGGTCGTCGAGCTGTTCCGAGGGGCTTACAACATCGCGCTCGTCGCCGTCGATGCCGCCTCGCGCTTCCTCGACGCGTTGCAAGGCGTCACTGATCCCGAGGTGAAGCGCAAGATGATCGGCAAGCTCTTCGTCGACGTCTTCGAGGCGGAAGCGGACAGGGTGGGGCATGTCGAGTTCCTGGCGCAGGGTACGCTCTATCCCGACGTCATCGAGAGCGTGTCGGCGACCGGCGGACCTTCCGCCACCATCAAGTCGCATCACAATGTCGGCGGGCTGCCCGAGCGCATGCGGCTCAAGCTGATCGAGCCGTTGCGCGAGCTGTTCAAGGACGAGGTGCGAAACCTCGGCCGCGAGCTCGGGTTGCCTGACGCCTTCGTCAACCGCCATCCGTTCCCGGGCCCCGGGCTCGCCATCCGCATCCCGGGCGAGGTGACCGAGGAGAAGCTCGCGATCCTGCGTAAGGCCGACGCCATCTATCTCGACGAGATCAGGAAGCAGGGCCTCTATGACAAGATCTGGCAGGCCTTTGCCGTGCTGCTGCCGGTGCGCACCGTGGGGGTGATGGGAGATGCCCGCACCTACGACTTCGTGTGCGCGCTGCGCGCCGTCACCTCGATCGACGGCATGACCGCCGACTATTACGACTTCTCCCATGAATTTTTGGGTGCGGCGGCCCGGCGCATCATCAACGAGGTGCGCGGCATCAACCGCGTGGTCTACGACATCACCTCGAAACCCCCCGGCACGATCGAGTGGGAGTGAGGGGCGCAAGGCAGTCAAATGGAACTCGCCGCTGTACGGAGTCGAGGTCCAAGGCTGGTTCCTCGGCATCCACACCTTCACGAACTACGTCAAGGTGGCTTTCTTCCGCGGCGCGTCGCTGCGTCCTGTCCCGCCCGGCGAGTCGAAGAGCAAGGACACGCGCTACCTCGACATCCATGAGGACGACCAGCTCGACGAAGCTGAGCTCGCCGCTTGGGTGAAGCAAGCGAGCCAACTGCCCGGCGAACGCATGTGAGCGGCGAGTAGCGAGGTGCGTGCGTGGCGTGAGCGGACGCCAGTTCGTAGGATGGGTTGAGCGCAGCGAAACCCATCTTCTGATCCGCGGCAAAGCGATGGGTTTCGCAAGGGCTCAACCCATCCTACGGGCTATCAGGAGAACGGCAATGCTCGATCATGTCTTCCTATCCGTCAGCGATATCGAACGCTCGATCGCCTTCTACAACCAGGCGCTGGCGCCGCTCGGGATCACCGACCGCGTCGATTATGACGGCAAGGATGGCCCGCGGGTCATCCGGACCTGAAGGGCTTCGGCCGCAAGGGGCGCATCTTCTTCTGGCTGCGGAAGGGCGTGGTCGAAGGCCGGTCGGCGCATGTCGGCTTCGTGGCAGACTCGGAAGCTGAGGTTGACGCGGCCTATGCCGCCGCAATAGCGGCCGGCGCGACCGGCAACGGCGAGCCTGCGGCGCGGCTCTACTACGATCCGCGCTACTATGCCGGCAATGTGCTTGACCCCGACGGCTACAGCCTCGAGTTTGTCTACAAGAGCTGGCAGCATCCCCAGCGTTGAAATCGCGTCCGCTCAGATGTGATGTGAAAGCTGCCGGGCAAAATGATTGGGAGCGCGCAGCTCGGCGCCTTGCCCCAGATGGCGCCGGCTTCTGGCAGAGCCGGTTCGACGACTTCGAAGATCTGCTCCAAAGGATGGACCAGTGAGCAAACCCGCGACCAAAGCGACAACAACCACGAAGAAGAGGAAGGGCGGCGCGAAGGAGGGAAAAGCAGAAGTCTCGCCCTCTCAACGCATCGATGCGAGAATCAAGGAGCTGAGTGATTGGCGGGGCGAGACGCTCGCTCGGGTCCGGGCTCTCATCAGAGAGGCCGATCACGAAATGGTCGAGGAGGTGAAATGGAGAAAGCCGTCGAACTCGATGTTTGGGGTTCCGGTGTGGGAGCACGCCGGCATCATCTGCACCGGCGAGACCTATAAGGCGGTGGTGAAGCTGACCTTCGCCAAGGGCGCCTCGCTCAAGGACCCTTCAGGCCTCTTCAACTCCAGCCTCGAGGGCAACACCAGGCGTGCCATCGATTTCCATGAGGGCGACAAGATTGACGAAAAGGCGTTGAAAGCGCTCATACGCGCCGCCGTGGCGCTGAACATTTCGGTGCGAGCGACCGCTGGCCCCGTCCGCTCTCAGAGACCAAAGAGCGCTTGAGGAGTAGTAGGGGCGCGCAGTGCTAAATGTCCGCTTTTTACGCTGGGGGTATATCGTCTAAAATAATGACAAGAGGGCTTCTGCTTATCTGAAGGGGACGGGGCCGTCCGCATTGGCCGAGTTGGGCCGTCGCAACATCGGGCCAATTGCAAAGGCGTCGACGGGGGGAAC
>DASYIU010000177.1:0-6033 GCA_035997285.1 Methyloceanibacter sp.
ATAGACGAGGCCGATTTGGGCTCAGCCTTCCACTCTGCCGACTGCTGTTTACCCTTCAATAAACCGTCGACCAATGCGATGCTATTTGCCGACCGAAGGCCAAAGTGCTTTGCACCGAGCACCACCACTTTTGCTTCCTCATGACGGCGTGGCGTCAAACGTCATCACCGGCAAGAGATATGAGGATGAGCGTCCTGCTCGCGAGGTGGGGTCCCAAACACCCTGGCGACAGCCCGGCGAAGCCGAGGAAGGCTGGCTGACCAAAGAAAGAGGCCGGTGCGAGGCCGGCCGGCGCCCCGACATAGCCGAAATCGCTTCCCCGTCCTTACTATATCGTTACTAGCAAATAGGTTCTGGCGGTCATCCGAGCTAAGTCATTGATTTACTGGTGAGCCCGGTGGGATTCGAACCCACGACCCCTTGATTAAAAGTCAAGTGCTCTACCGGCTGAGCTACGGGCTCTCACGGGCGACATATGGGCCCCGCCGAGCGGCAAGGTCAATATTGCGAAGGCCTCCCTGAACCGCTCTATATACGCCGTCGCGCTTGACGCGCGCTTTCAATAAGCTCGCGCCGCCTATGCAGGCGCCCGTGCTGGTGGGGAGGGGACCCGCGCCATGACTAGCAAAAAGGCCAATTCCCGCTGGCTGCGCTATTGGCCGCGCCTGTTCCTCGTCATTCCGCTCCTCGCCATCCTGTGGGTGCCTTCCTACAACAAGATCGAGCCCACCCTCGGCGGCGTGCCCTTCTTCTATTGGTATCAGTTCGCCTGGATCCTCGTGGGCGCCGCCTTGGTGCTGCTCGTCTACGTGATCGACACCCGAATCACGCGCGTCGCGGAAACGCCGCCGGCGGGATTGGATACGACGGGTGCGCCAGGAGACATCCTGTGATTTTGGACCTGACGGCCACGAGCGTTTTCGTCGCGCTCTTCCTGCTCGTCACCTGGATTGGCTTCGTCGCGGCGCGCTGGCGGAAGGCCGATCTCAATCTCTTGCATGAATGGGGACTCGGCGGGCGCCGCTTCGGCACGGTCGTCACCTGGTTCCTACTCGGCGGCGACCTCTACACCGCCTACACCTTCATCGCCGTTCCGGCGCTCGTTTACGGCAAAGGCGCCATGGGCTTCTTTGCCGTGCCCTACACCATCCTCATTTATCCCATCCTCTATCTGATCTTTCCCCGGCTCTGGGCGATCGCGCGCGAGCGCGGCCACGTCACCGCCGCCGATTACGTGCGCGACCGCTTCGGCAGCCGCCTGCTCGCGCTCGCCGTCGCCGTGACCGGCATCGTCGCCACCATGCCTTACATCGCGCTCCAGCTCGTCGGCATGCAGGTGGTGATCGGCGCGCTCGGGTTCCCGGCCGGCGGCTTCGCCGGGCATCTGCCGCTCATCATCGCCTTCGTGATCCTTGCCGCCTTCACCTATACAAGCGGCCTGCGGGCACCGGCACTCATCGCCATCGTCAAGGACGCGCTCATCTTCATGACGGTGATCGCCGCCATCGTCATCATTCCGGCGAAGCTCGGCGGCTACGGCGCGATCTTCGCCAGCGTGCCGCAGGAGAAGCTTACGCTTGCCCCGCCGCAAGGGGACAGTCTTGGCGCCTACAGCGCTTACGCCACCCTGGCGCTCGGCTCGGCGCTGGCGTTGTTTCTCTATCCCCACGCCATGACCGGGATCTTGAGCTCCTCGAGCGGCAACGTGATCCGGCGGAACGCCGCCCTGCTTGCCGCCTATTCGTTCATCCTGGGGCTGATCGCGCTGCTCGGCTACATGGCCATTGCCGCAGGGGTCGATAAGGACCCCGCCTACGCCGCCGGCTTCACCCAATTCGGACCAAACTTCGCGGTGCCCGCGCTGTTCCTCGCCTCGTTTCCGTCCTGGTTCGTCGGCGTGGCCTTCGCGGCAATCGCCATCGGCGCTCTGGTTCCCGCGGCCATCATGTCGATCGCCTGCGCCAATCTCTTCACCCGCAATCTCTACAAGGAGTTCGTGCGCCCCGATTGCAGCGCGGCCGATGAAGCGCGCGTGGCCAAGATCGTCTCGCTCGTGGTGAAGATCGGGGCGGTGGTGTTCATCCTCGCCATTCCGCAGGCCTTTGCCATTCAGCTCCAGCTGCTCGGCGGCATCTGGATCATCCAGCTCCTGCCGCCGATCCTGCTCGGTCTCTATACCCGCTCGTTCAATGCCTCGGCCTTACTGACCGGGTGGGGCGCTGGCATCGCCGTCGGCACCTATATGGCTGGCACCCAAGGCTTCACCTCATCGGTCTATCCGCTCGCGATCTTCGGCGTCACCGTGCCGGGATACGCCGCTCTGTATTCGGTGCTGATCAATTTCCTCGTTGCCGCCGCCTTGACGCCGCTCTTCGATCTGATGGCGAGACGGGGCGTGACGCCGGCAACGCGCTGATGCGCCGGCAGCCCTCGACCCGGGGGGATTTCCTCGATAGGTTCAAGCGTGGCATCAAACGACCCTCGAGAGGGAGGATTGACAATGGCTAACGACGCGCAGGGCAGCAGGACATTTCTTGCGATCGTGTTGGGCGGCATCGTGCTCGCCCTCGTCATCGCTGCCTACTTCATGTACGGGAATAAGGGCGACACGGGCGTCAAGGTCGAACAGCCGGCGACCGAACAGCCCGCGCCGGCGCCAGAGCCGCCAGCCGCCGAGGCGCCGTCTCCCATGGCTCCGGCGCCCGCAGCGCCTGCCGCTCCCGAGACTCCCGCACCCTCGACGCCAAACCCGTAACGGGCTCTAGCGGGGGCGGCCTTTGACCAGGTCGCCCCCCATCGGCGCCCGCCATTCTCGCTGACCTCATTCCCGTTCATGCGAGGTTGCCCGCGCCTCATAAGGGCACAGCGCGTGGCGTGCTGGTGCCCGCCGAATAGCAGCTTGAGCCGCTAAGACCCTCGTCGGGGAGGCGCGGCAGTCACTTCATCGGGGTGAGTATCTCTTCGCCGACGCCGTCCTTGTCGGCGATGGTCCACGCCCCTTCGAGCGATCCATCGTCGTTCATCACATAGACAACGAGCCCGATGGAATCGCCGAGCGCGTAGCTTGCTGCGAAGCTCGTGCCGTTCCGCATGCAGATGCCTTCGGAAGTGGTGCTGCCGGTCTTCCAGGTTATGCGGCAGGTGACCTCGCTGGTGGCAACGATTTGCGCGCTGCCGGAATAGGTCGATCCGTCAGCATTCTTGCCCTCGACGCGATACTTGCCGGGCAGGTCCGCGGCTGACGCATTCGCCACGGTTGCGAGCAGAAGGAAGGCACTGGCAATCCCGACGACTATTCTCATGAAATTCCCCCAAGATGGGTGATGGCGTTCTCGCGAGCAAAGGTGAGGGGAGGGAGAATACGCGGCAGCTTGTGGCTTGGCCAGCCAAGCTGGCTGAGGCGCCTGCCCGTTACCTCGTGCTCTAGAGGCATGCCGCAAAAAAGAAGAGCCCCGGCGCGGGGAGTGCCGAGGCTCGTACGCATTACACAGAACGCACTACCCAGACCGAACACAACTGGGCACATGCAGCATGCCTTTGCCCTGTGGCAGTTTTTTGACGATTCCTTGTCACTCTCTTTATTAGCAACAAGGATTTGCAGGCGCACTTTCACACCGCGTGGCGCGATGGGCACACCCCTCCATGAGTCACAACGCGTCTCCGGCCAAAGAGTTCCCGGGCGATCGTTGCCAAGCCTTGTACGGCGGCTCGCACCATGCACATATGATCGAAATTCGGGCAGGCTCACCGAGATCGAGGTGATGAGGCTATGCGCTGGCGTGGCGGAAGAGAGAGCGAGAATGTCGAGGACCGCCGCGACGAAGGGGGCGGCTACGGCTTCCCGCTTCCGGGCGGGGGGGTCCGCTTTCCAAGTGGCGGCTCGGGCCGCGGCGGCGGCATCGGAATCGTCGGAATTCTCATCATTCTCTGCCTGATGTGGTTTTTTGGCATCGACCCGAGCGTGATCATGCAAGGCGGTGGGGGCGTCCCGACGGGAGGAGACGAGTCGAACTTCCCCGATATCCACCTGCCGCAATCCCGCCCCGATACGACCAATGTCCCGGCCCCGCAGACGCAAGGCGCGCCGGTCCAGCATCCGCAGACCAACAGCGAGGACGATCTCAAGCAGTTCGTCTCCGTGGTCCTCGCCGACACCGAGGACGTCTGGCAGGGAATCTTCAAGCAATACGGCGAAAATTACAGCGATCCCAAGCTCGTGCTGTTCTCCGGCTCCACCCGCTCGGCCTGCGGGATGGGCATGTCGGCCATGGGCCCGTTCTACTGCCCCAACGACGAGAAGGTTTATATCGATCTCGACTTCTATAAGGAGCTGAAGGATCGCTTCAAGGTGCAAGGCGACTTCGCCCAGGCCTATGTGCTGGCCCACGAGGTCGGCCATCACGTGCAGAAGTTGCTCGGCATCATGGATCAGGTCGAGGCGGTGCGGCAGCGCATGGGCCAAACCCAGGCGAACGCCCTACAGGTTCGCGTCGAGCTGCAAGCCGACTGCTTCGCCGGCATCTTTGCCAATCACGCCCAGGAGAGCAAGAACATCATCGAGCCCGGCGACACCGATGAGGCCTTGGCGGCGGCGAGCGCCATCGGCGACGACCGCATCCAAAGGCAGACGCAAGGCTATGTCGTGCCGGACGCCTTCACCCACGGCACCTCGGCGCAGCGCGCGCGTTGGTTCCGCCGCGGTTATGAGAGCGGCAAGCTCGAGAATTGCGATACCTTCAACTCCGATCAGCTTTAGCCGGCGGCGCCGGGCGACCTCCCCGTCGAGGCGGGGCGCGACGAATTGCAACCGCCGCTGGTGATTGCTCGCGTGGCCCGCGATTGAACGGTGCGCCGATAACGGCGTAGTCTGTACGCGTTACAAGATTCGCGAGAAAAACTCGGCGGCGGGGGTTTTAGACAGTGCGGTCTGGGCGATGGGTGTTGGCAAGCCTGGTGGCTGCCTTTATCGGCACGCTGTGCGCTATGGGCATGGCCGTCGCCGGCGAGGATGTGATCGTCCTCGGTGCTGCGGTGTCTCTCACCGGCAAATATGCGCAGAACGGCGCCAATACTAAGAACGGCTACGAATTCGCCGTCCGCAAGATCAACGATCGCGGCGGGATCGTGATCGGCGGCACGAGCTATAGGCTCGTGGTCCATTATTACGACGACGAGTCGACGCCGGCGCGCGGCACCGAACTCGCCGAACGGCTGATCCAGCAGGACGGCGTCAGGTACATCCTCGGGCCTTACAGCTCGGGCCTGACCAAGGCGATCCTGCCCGTCGTCGAGAAGCACAAAGTGCCCATGGTCGAAGCCAACGGCGCGGCGCGCGAGCTGTTCACTAAGGGCTATCGATACATTTTCGCCGTGCTCTCCACCTCCGACCAGTATCTCACCCCGGCCATCGATCTGGCCGCCGAGCACGCCGAGAAGCTCGGCAAGACGCCTGAGATGCTCACCGTGGCGTTGGCCATAGAGAATGACCCATTCGCGCAGGACGTTCGCGCCGGCGTGCTCGCCGACATCGAGCGGCACGGCATGCGCTGCGTGATCGACGACCAGCTCCCGCCCGAGCTCAACGACATGTCGGTGACCCTGACCAAGGTCAAGGCCTTGAAGCCCGACGTGCTGGTGATCTCCGGCCACGAGAAGGGGGCGCTCACCGCGATCAGCCAGATCAAGGCTTTGAAGGTCTATGTGCCGATTCTCGCCATGACCCATTGCGACTCCGCGCAGATCGCCGAGAAGCTCGGCGAGGCCGCCGAATATGCGCTCTGTGCCCAGCAATGGCACCGTTCGCTTGGCTACAAGGACGAGGTGTTCGGGACCGCGGAGGACTTCGCCCAAGAATTCAAGCGTGCCTACAACTACGAGGCGCCGTATCAGTCGGCACAGTCGGCGGCGGCCCTGCACGTCTTTGCCGAGGCCTTCAAACGGGCACAGAGCCTCGACCCCGAGAAGGTGCGCGACGCGCTTGCCGCCACCGAGCTCGAAAGCTTTTACGGCCCGGTCAAGTTCGACGCCGCCGGC
>DASYIU010000178.1:0-9547 GCA_035997285.1 Methyloceanibacter sp.
CAATCGCGAGATCGCGGCGCTGCTGTAGACGTCCCGCCTTTTCAGCGGGTGGCGGCGACAAGCACGCCCACCAGCGCAAGGTAGGTCAACCCGTGCATCAACTGGTCGGTGCCGAGCGCGAACCAGAAGCCGCGGTCCTGCGCGGTCCAGCCGTTACGGTGGGTGACCTGCTCCTTCAACCAGTCGATGTGATAGTGGACAGCGAACTCGCCAAGGGCGATGGCGCCGGCGAGCAGGATCGAGCTCGGCACCAGCACGAGATAGACCAACGGCGTGAGCGCCACGTGGATCCCGGCATGGAGGACGCCGCCGGGATGGCCGTAGGTCCCCTTGTTCAAGTATTGATACGGCGTCTGCAGATAGAAATCGGCGATCGCGTGCTTGAGCATCAGGACGCCGACGGCGGCAAGGACGAGAATCGCGAGCTGTGGCATCGGCGCTACTTCGACAAGGCTTCAGCCGTGCCGTCCCAATTGGGCGGGGGCGGGTTCACCCGGAAGAAGGCGATGCGTTCGCGATAGAGCGCATAGAGCCGGTCGAGTCGTGCGCCGTTCAAGGCCTCGCATTCACGGCTCAGCGCTTCGGCGGCGTCCCAGGCTTTCCCCCGGTAGCGGGCGAGAAACTCTCCGTGCCGGGCGGTGAGAGTGATGAAGTCCTGACTTTGTTTTAGCGCGTTGTCGCCGAGCAGCGCGAAGATGCGCGTCGCTTCGGTCTTGCCTTTCACCTTCAGGAGATCGAGCTCGATGAAGGCGAACTCGGGCGCCCGCGCGGTGGTGGTTTCGCCCACGACCGCGCCCACATCGTAGGTCTTCGATTGCCCCTCGAGCCGGGAGGCGACGTTGACGTTGTCGCCGATCACCGAATAGTCGAAGCGCGTCTCCGAGCCGAGATTGCCGACGCAGCAGACGCCGGTGTTGAGCCCGATGCCGAGCTGAACTGGTTTGAACGGCCTGCCCTTGGCTTCAGCCTCCCGCCGCCAGCGCTCGTTGAGTCCCGCCATCTCGCCCATCATGCGGAGCGCTGCGCTACAGGCATGGCTCGGGTGGTTGCTATCGTCGAGCGGCGCGTTCCAGAAGGCCATCACCGCGTCGCCCATGAACTTATCGATGGTGCCTTGCTCATCGAGGATGATGTTGCTCAGCGGCGTGAACAGACTGTTCAGGAAGCGCGTGAGCTCCTCAGCATCGAGGCCCTCGGAGATGGTGGTGAAGCCACGCACGTCGCTGAACAGCAGCGTCATGTCGCGCGTCTCTCCGCCGAGCTTCAGCCGCGAAGGGTCGTCGGCCAGCCGCTCGACGAGCGCCGGCGCCATGTAGTGGGAGAAGGCGTGGCGCACCCGGTTCCGCTCCCGCTCCGTGCGCAGGAAGACGAAAAGGGTACCGGCGAGATAGATCGCGGTGAGCGCGACGGCGGGATAGATCGGGTCGACCAGCCAGCCGAAGGCGTCGAAGGCATACCATGAGATGAAGACGACCGCGGCAATGGCGGCGGCGCCAAGCACGGCGCTGCCCAAAGCGCCGGTGCGATAGATGAGGACGGCGATGAGGAGGCCGAGCACGAGGATGTAGAGGAGCTCGGCGGGCGTGGCGAAGTCGGGCCGCTGCAGGAAGGAGCCTTGCAGGATCTGCTCGATGGCTTGGGCGTGCAGCTCGACGCCGGGCACGGAGGCCTCGAGCGGCGTCGCCCTGAGATCGAGCAGGCCCGCCGCGCTCGTGCCGATGATCAGGATGCGGCCTTCGATCTCGTCCTTGCCGATCTCGCCGTCGAGCACCTTGGAGGCCGACAGGTAACGCTCCTTCGACGCAGGGGTGAACCTGATCCACATCTGGCCGTTGGCTTCGGTCGGCACCTCGTAGTCGCCGACCTTGACGCCGACAATGCCGGTCTTCTCGCCGAAGGCCTTCTCGCCGCTGGCGCCGGAGCTCTTCACGAAATAACTGGTGGCCCCTTGGGCGAGCCGCAGCATGTCGGCGGCAAGAGACGGATAGAGCGTATCGCCGATCCTCACCACCATGGGCATGCGGCGGATGATCTGGTCGTGCTCGGGGATCCAGTTGAGCGAGCCTGCGCCGGCCGCCTTGTCCTGAAGCTCTTTGAGGCTTGCGGCGGCGCCGGGGTAATAGGGCGCGAAGAGCTTGGGATCGTCGCCGCCAAAGCTGAAGCCGGCTTTGGTCTCGGGTATGGAATTGCCTTGCGGCGCGGAGATGAAACCGAGCACGACCGGCGCCTTGCCAATGGCTTCGGCGAAAGTCTGATCATTGGAGGGAAGCTTCTCGACCTCTTCCCTGAGGCTCGCCAAGGCATCGGACTTCGGCCAGAAATGAAGCGCGTTGGCTGGCGACATGCGATCGGGTTCGGGGAACACCATGTCGAAGCCGATAGCGGCCGCGCTATTGGCGGCGAGCTTGTCGACGAGCTCGGCAAGCACTGTGCGCGGCCAGGGCCATTGGCCGATCGCCTTCAAGGAGTCCTCGTCGATATCGATGATGCGCACTGGTAGCGTCGGATCGAATTTGCGCGGGCTCACCCGCTGATAGGCATCGAAGACGAGCGACCTAAGCCTTGCGACCGGGCTTGGGTCCCAAACGCGCAAAGCGAGCGCGGCGGCGATGAGCGTCCCCATGATGAGGACATAGAGGAGACGTGGACCCATCCCGTTGCTTGACTTCGCGTTTTAACCCTGGAGGCCGCGCCGGACCGGTGCGGACGGCAGAACCTAGCCAATGGCGCCCCGCCGCTCCAGTGTCATATTCGCCCTCGCCGGGCAGGCTGGCTGATGGCTCACGGCATTGAACCGCAGGGCGGAATGAACTAGGAAGCCAGGATCCCGGCATTCGTCGCATCCAAGGGCACAATCCGTGAACATCTGCATGATCGGGGCGGGCTATGTCGGCCTCGTCTCTGCCGCCTGCTTCTCCGAATTCGGCTGGAAGGTCGCCTGCACCGACAAAGATGCGGAACGGATCGAGCAGCTCCGCGGCGGGCATGTGCCGATCTACGAGCCGCGCCTCGAGGAGCTGCTTCAGCGCAACCTGCGCATGGGGCGGATCAGCTTCTCTACTGAGCTTACGCCGGCGGTGGGCGAGGCGGACCTCGTGTTCCTCGCCGTGGGCACGCCGATGCGGCGAGGCGACGGGCACGCCGATCTCAGCTTCGTCTTCCGGGCGGTCGAGGAGCTTGCGCCCCACCTCAAGGATTTCACCGTGATCGCCACCAAGTCCACGGTCCCAGTCGGGACCAGCCGCGAGATCGAGCGACGCCTCAGGCTGCTCCGCTCCGACGCCGACTTCGCGGTCTGCTCGAACCCCGAATTCTTGCGCGAAGGCTCCGCCATCTACGATTTCACCCATCCCGACCGCGTGCTTGTTGGTTGCGATGAAGAGCGCGCCCAGGAGCTCATGGAGCGTCTCTACAAGCCGCTCACCTTGCGTAATGCGCCTGTCTTGTTCGTGAGCCGGGAATCGGCGGAGCTTGCCAAATATACCGCCAATGCCTTCCTCGCCATGAAGATCAGCTTCATCAACGAGATCGCCGATCTTTGCGAGGCGGTCGGTGCCGACGTCCAGGAAGTGGCCACCGCGATCGGCGCCGATGGGCGCATCGGCAACAAGTTCCTACATCCGGGACCGGGCTATGGCGGCTCGTGCTTTCCCAAGGATGTCGCTGCGCTGATCCGCACGGCGCGGGAAGCGCGCTCGCCGCTATCGCTGGTTGAGCAGGTGCAGACGGTCAATACGGAGCGCAAGATCGCCATGGCGGGCCGCATCGAACGGGCGCTGGGCGGCTCGCTGGCCGGCAAGACGGTCGCCGTGCTCGGGCTCGCCTTCAAGCCCGATACCGACGACGTGCGCGAGGCGCCGAGCCTAACCCTGATCCCCATGCTTCAGGAGCGGGGGGCAAAGGTCAGGGGCTACGATCCGCATGCGCGGGAGAACGCCGAGGCGCTTCTGCCGGGCGTGGCGTGGTGCGCCAGCGCGCTCGAGGCGGCCGAGCAGGCCGACGTCACCGTGGTGGTCACCGAATGGAACGAGCTCCGCGCGCTCGACCTCGACAGACTGAAGGCCAAGATGCGCGGCAATGTCCTTGTCGACCTTCGCAACGTCTATCTGCCGGCACAAGCGCGCGCGGCAGGCTTCACCTATGCCGGCATCGGACGTTAGGACTAGCAGCGAAGGTTCGCTAAGGCGCCCGCGTGGAAACGGTCTTAGCCGGGTTGGGAGCTGCAGAGCGAGAGGAGGGCGCCGTGAGCCGCCCCGATTTCAGCGCGGCCTTCGTCATGGGCCCGAAATGGCGCAAGTGCCGCCGGAGCTGCCGCCGATAGGCATAATAGTTGGCCTCCAGCCGATGCCTGTCGCTCTGGACGAATGAGCCTTGCACCATGGTCTTGTGGCCTTGCGCCTTCAGGGCGGCGAACCAGGACGCACGCTCGTGCCGCTCGGCAACGGCGATCAGGTAGCTCGCAACGAGTTGCGACTGATAGTCGGCGAGCCGCCAGATGCTGCCATTGGCCTGGATCAGGCCCACGGCGAACAGGTCGTCGATCTCGGGGTGAAACACGTTGAGATAGAGGAGCGGGCGCCCATCGGGGCCGAAGAGGAGATCGTTGTCGAGGAACGGAATGGAGATCTCGTAGCCCGTGGCGAATACGACGAGATCGGCCTCGACTTCGCTCCCGTCGGTGAAGTGCACCTTGTTGCCGGCAAACTCGGCGATATCGGGCTTCACGCCGATGCGGCCATGGGCGACGAGTTGCGGCAGCACCGTGTTCATGGTCGGATGGGTGTCGCCGATCCGATGTTCGGGCTCGGGCAAGCCGTAGCGCTCGTTCCGGCCCACCATGATCTTGTGAAAAAGGGTGTAGAGCCGGTTGCGCAGGCCTCCCGGCATCGGGATCTTCTCGCAGAAATTGATAACGCCGTCGGTCGGTCGGCCGAACATGAATTTCGGCACGAAATAGGTGCCGCGGCGCATGCTGAGATAGATCCTCTGCGCCACGCTGGTCGCATCGACGACGATGTCGCAACCCGAATTGCCGGCGCCGACCACCACGACGCGCTTGTCGGCGAGCTGCTTGACGCTGCGATAGTCGCGCGAGTGCAGGATCTCACCGGTGAAGGTGCCGGGGATCTTCGGCGTGCGCGGCACATGATGGTGGCCGTTGGCGATGACCAGAGCCCGGTAGAAGCGCGGGCGCTCTTCGCCGGCGACCTGCACGCTCCAGCCGTCTTGGGCGCGCTCGGCGCGTTCCACTGTGGTGCCGAGTTCGATCTTCTCGAGGATGCCGAAATTCTCGGCGTAGGCGCGCAAATAGGCGAGCGTCTCCCGATGCGAGGGATAGGTGGGATATTCCTCGGGAAGGGAATAGTCCTCGAAGCCCGTGTATTTCCTGGAGGAGACGAGATAGGTGGTGTCGTAGACGACCCCGGTGCCAGTCGCCTCGTTCCACAAGCCGCCGATATCCGGCTCCCGCTCCAGACAATCGAAGGGGATGCCGCGCTCGTGGAAGGTCTTGGCGGCGGCCAGGCCGGATGATCCGGCGCCGATGATGCAAACCTTGTCGGTGTTGCTTTTCACATCCATCCGTCGTGCATCCTGTTACCGGGCGTCTACGTAGCTCGGTCAAGCAAGGTATCGGCCTTATTGTCACAGAGTTTATCCCCGGCGGGAACGCTGTGACATAATATGGCGCTCATGGTCGAGACACACAAAAAGCTTTGGTGCCGCCCCCTATGAGACTATTCTTTTCCAAGAAAGGTACTCATGGCGGAGCGCTCATCATGCGTGTTCCGGTCGTAGCCGTGGCTGCTATAGCAGGTCTCGGGCTGTTTTGCGGCAACGCGCAAGCCAGCAGAGGTTGGCCGCCGACCACCGACAATCCTTATTGCGCCATCACCACCTATAAGTTGCACGACGTCCCCGAGCAGGGGATGTCGGTGCTCGACTCCAACGGCACGCCGGTGATCGTGGTCAACTCCCAGACGCTGGCCGACTCGCCGCCTTACGGCCGATTCCTCATGGCGCATGAATGCTGCCACCACACTCTCGGTCACGTTCAGCTCTATCGTCAGGGGCTCGGCCATCTGGGTCCACAGCCCTTCTTCTACATCGCGCCGCAGCTGAAGCAGATGGAGCTCGACGCCGATTGCTGCGCCGTCAAGCTGCTGAAGTCGAGGCACGAGACCGACAGCATCGCGGCGGCGCGAGAGGCCATGGTGGAGTTCGGCAACGCACCGACCGGAGCTTACTACCCGACCGGCGTCGAGCGGGCCGACAACATCACCAAGTGCGCGGCAGAAGACTAGCTTCCACTTAGGCTCTGCGCCTCCCTTGGCGACTGGCGGGGCGCGCCCTCAATCTCCATATTTTCGATTGTGCTATGATGAGGCCCTGAGATGGCGCGAGAGTGGCGGCCGTGAGCGGCAGGACGAAATGACGCGACCAGCCAGCGGCCCGACCCGGCTCGTGGCGGCGATGGCCCTTGGCGCCGGCTTGGCCGTGCTCCTCAGCATGGTAGGGGTGGACGGCGCTCAGTCGGCAGGAAGCCATTTTCTGCGCGTGTGTGCCGATCCCGACAACATGCCGTTCTCCAACGATAAAGGCGAGGGCTTCGAGAACAAGCTTGCCGAGCTCATGGCGGCGAAGCTCGATGCCCGGCTCGAATACACCTGGTTTAGTGAGGCGACCGGCTACGTTCCCAATGCGGCGGGAGAAGACGCTTGCGACCTCGTCATGGGCTATGCCCAAGGCAGCGGGCTGATCGAGGACACCAACCCTTACTACTATACCTCCTATGTTCTCATTTACCGGCAGGGCGATTCCGCTCTCGACGGCGTCGACAGCCTGTCCGACCCGCGTCTCAAGAACAAGCGGATCGGTCTCTTCGCCCGGACGCCGCCGGCGAGCATCCTTGCCACGAATGGATTGGTGGTGAACGCCAAACCCTTCGAGATCAACGCCGACGAGAGCGCGACCAAGGCCGCCATGGCGATGATCGAGGAGATCGCCTCAGGCAAGCTTGACGCCGGGCTTCTGTGGGGGCCGCTAGGCGGCTACTACACGCAACGTTCAGCGGTGCCGCTCAAGCTGGTGCCGCTGGTGAAGGAGAATGCCGGGCCGAGCACCATCTACGGCATTACCATGGGCGTGCGCCCGAACGAGCCCGAGTGGAAGCACACCATCAACAAGCTGCTTGCCGAGAATGCGGGCGATATCGACGCGATCCTGCAAGGTTATAACGTGCCGGTGCTGGACGAGGCCGGCCATCTGATCGCAGCCCCCGCGGCAGAGCGCTGACGCCGCCTTCACATCTTGCACTGACTCTCAGGCTGATCGACGCCGAGCGTGTCCATCTCGATCGCGGATGCATGGGGAAAGCCCCGCTGCGGGGACATCGAGACCGGGACCTTGTCGGTGGCAATAAGGATCGGTTGCCTGAACTGACCATCCCAGGGGCGGAATTGCTGCTTGATGCCCTTGAAGGGAGCAAGTTGCAACTCGGGCCCGTGGATGAAAGCGGCGACGGTGGCGAAATCGGCGCCGCTATTGCGGGTCACGGCCTCGCCGATGGTGCGCGCCGCCACGTAGGCCTGATAGTCGATCGGCAGCATCAGGCGCTTGTAGTCCTTCTGGAAGTGATTGTTGGCCTGGGTCGCACCCCATTTCTCATGACCCGGGCTCCAGGTCGTGGCGGTTAACCCGGTCGTGCCGGCGACGGGGCGCGGGTCGGCTCCACCGCGATAGGGCATATAGGGTCCGAATAGCTGATCCTCGTCGGCGACGATGATGATCTGATAGTTGGGAACCGCAGCAAATGCGGCATCGGCGCTCGCCTGCTTGCCGGGCGGGATGGTGCCGACGTCGTCGCGCCTGCCGCCAGAGGTATCCTTGTATTCGCGGTCATCGACAATGGTGGCGCCAAAGCGGCCGGCGGCGCGCTTGATGGCGTCGACATAAGCGAGATCGCCAAGCGTCGAACCGTGCACCAAGAGCCAATTGGTCCACTTCTGGACCACGAGGTACTGAGCAAGCGCGTCGGCCAGCATGAAACGGTCGGGCGCCACATGCATGATATTGGCGCGGCAGTCCTCTTGCCTGAGCGACACGTCGGTGGCGCGGATGTTGAAGAGGAGGATGTCCTTGCCCTTGGCGAAGTCTGAGAGCTTGAGCAGCGTGTCGGCCGAGGCATCGACGATGATGAAATGGTGGCCGGCGTCGTAGAGCTTCTGCAGCGCCTCGACCGCCTTCTCCGCGGAGGTGACGGTCGAGACATCGAGGCTGTAGAGTTCGCCGGTGAACTGACCACCGGCATTGTTCTCGTCGTTGGCCATCTTGGCGCCGGCGACGCCCGCATCGGTGGGCTCGACATCTACGCGCGAGGCGGGTCGCGGCTGATCGCCGATCTCATGGATGTAGCCGATCGGCACCGGATTTCGTGGGTTCGGCGCCTGAGGGATCTCAACGTTGAAACCACCGTCGGACTTCTTGTCGGAGGCCGGCGCTTCTGCCGAAGGCGATGCGGCCGCCGGCGCTTCGGCGGCAGGAAGCCCGCCGGCGGGTGACGCTACCGGGGGCGGGGGCTCATCGCCGGCCAGCGCCTGGAGGCTGGCAAACGGCGACAAGAGGCAAGCGATGCATAGAAACGCAAGGGGCTGCCTGAAAAAGCGGCAGGCGATCATCGACACAAGCTGCATGGTGGCCGGACCGAATGACGCGACTTCGCCGCGCCAGTTGCGTTGTCTCGAACCCGGGATTAGCGCCTGCTGGCGGGTTCGCGAAGGCCAGCGGTGCGGTTCGCGGCCATGGTAGCGATAAAGAAATAGGCATTGCAAGGCAGAACAGGTGGCTGAAACCAGCCACTTTTCAGGGCCGTGTCTAACATCTGTCTAATGAGGCCTAGATCTCGATGAAGAACGTCCGGCCTGCAGCTGTGCCACGCGATCGGTGGCGTTGTGAGTGGCCTCGAACCCCTGAGGCCCGCACGGCCGCGTCAATCGTGATGGCCCCACGTCGGGCTCTGCGACGACGGTCTACGACACCATCAGGGACGAGCGGATCGACGTGCCAATCTTCTCGGACACCGTCGCGGCAAAGAGGTAGCCCGCCAAGAGGGCGGTCTGAGTTTGCTCAGCCCTCGCCTATTTCTTACCGTGATGATGATGAGGAGGTGCCGCGGGTGCAGCGCAGTAAAGCGCGTCAAAACCGCCTGGCTCGGCAATACAGCGGCCATGGTGCGTTACCTGCGGATTGTAAATTCCCGTGGCAGCCAAAAATGGGACGGCTAAGATTGCAAAGATCATGGTCATCCGACCCTCCTATTGGCGTGGCACACGCCCCAGCGACAGTACCACTCGCGACCGGGCTGTTCCACGCCTCCACTGAAATGCTTCGCGAGTGTTGCCGGTTGGGCACAGGACAGCCCGCCATCCCTTGCGCGGCTAGAAGTCCTGATAGGGGAATTGCAAGGAAAACCAGGCGGGAAAACTTGATAATAATGCACGGCAACGCGCCTTGATTCCGATCTCTTTTGCTCGTTGTGCGCAAAACCGAC
>DASYIU010000179.1:0-2425 GCA_035997285.1 Methyloceanibacter sp.
CCGTGGCGCCCATAGAAGCGCACGGCGCGCGCGTTGAACGATGAGGCGCAGACCCAGAGATTGCGCGCGCCGAGCCTCAGGCCCTCCTGCTCGAACCAGGCGAGGATCCTTGCGCCGATGCCCTGGCTCTGAAAGGGCGGCAACAGCGCAAGGAGCTCAAGGTAGGGGCCTTTGAGCCAGGGGAAGCGGACCGACACCGCGCCCGCTTCCTCACCTCCGATCTCGACCAGATAACGCGACGCGCCACCGTCCGAGGCTGCGAGAAATCGCTTCAACGCATCGGCTGGGTAGCTCATCACCGACCAGGGGGGGATCGCCACGATCGAAGCGGCGAGACTGGCGCAAGAGCGGGGCTCGAGCGCCACCAGGCGCGCGCGCCCAAGCTCACAGGGGGGGTGGGAGAACGGTCCAGATGTCATGGATCTGGCGATGGGTCGACCGTGCGAGGCGCGGCATGTCGCCGGGCCGGCTTAGGTAGCAGTTGGCCGCGATGATCGGCTTTCCCGCCTTGAGCAGCTCGCTCACCGTCACGAAGCTATAGCCCTCTTCTTTGAGCTTGGGGATGGCGATCGCGAGCGCATCGGCGGTGTGCCAGCCGCGGCCGTTGGCGTGGGCGACGATGATGGCACCGGGATGGACGCGGCTGAGGATGGTGTTGACGATGGCATTGGTCGACTGGTGTGGGTCGGGATCGCCGGTCACCAGGTCCCACTGGATGGCGAGCAGGCCGGCGTCGGCGACCGCCGTAAGCGACTTCGCGTTGCAGCGTCCATAGGGAAAGCGCATGACGCTCATGCGCTCCGGCAGGGGACTAGGGGTTTTGACGTCCGCGGCGCATTGTTGGGCGAGCAGGCCCTTGCGCGCACGCGCATAGGCCGCCTCGGTCAAGAGGATCTCGTCTCCAAGGCTCTGCTCGCTTACATTGGCGAGGTCGAGATGGCGCAAGCCATGGCTGCCCATCTCGAAGTTCGGATCGGCGATGAGCTGCTCGGCGCGCTCTTTATGGGTCTCCATCCATTTGCCGCCGGCGAAGAACGTGGCCTTCACCCCTTGCGCGCGGAGGAGATCGACGATGCGGCCGTCATAGCCCGCGACGTCGCCGTCGGTCTCGCAAAGATCGAAGGTCAGCGCGATGAGGTTCTCGCCGGGGGGAAGCGTAACGCTCCTGATCGAGCCGCGCAGCTCTTGCGGCACCGGAGAGGCTTGCGCAAGCGGCTCCTGCTTGAGGGCGGCAAGATCGAGATGGAAATGGGAGCGGACGGATTGCAGCTCATGCTGCGTGCCGGCAAGGGCCTGTGGCGTCCAGCAGCGGTTGAGCAGGCTCTGATCCTCGGCCGATAGGGTGCCAAGTTCGCACGCGGCAAGCGCCAGAAACGCAACGACGAGGACGCGACGCATGACCGCCACCACTCACTCCTTGAGGTTCCGCGTATAGAGCCCGCTTTGCCGTCGGAGCGTCAACCGCCCAAGAGGTCGCGGGCCTCGATGCCGGCCCCATCATGGAGGAATGAATTTGACGACTTCACCGGAAAAGGAGAATGGGGCCAAAATTTTTGCGCTCAACCCCCACCAATTCGGCCGCCTTAGCGTTTACCTCTGACCGATTATGCATTCGAGCCCGCGAAGGAGGAAAGCATGCTCAAGGTGTTACTCGCGTCGGCGTTTATGGCGGTCGTTGGCCTAAGCCCTGCTTATGCCCAGGACCTTTGCAACGACGCCCATATGAAGCAGATGGATCAAATGATCGCCGGGATGACCGATGCCGCCAAGCAGAAGGAGGCGACGGCGGCTCTCGACCAATCTAAGGCTGCAATGAAGAATGGCGACACGGCCGGCTGCATGAAGTACATGGACGCGGCACACAAGGCCATGGGCCTCTAGGGCGTCACGTCACCTCGTGGTCAATGCAGAGCCCGCTTGCGAGACCATCGGGCAGTCGAGGGTCTTCTCCAGCGCCTCGGCCAGCTCTTCCTCTGAGCTGGCCTTGATATAGAGACCGTTATTCTCCTCGGCGAGGCACATGAGGTCCATCACGGGGTTCCCGCCGGTCCAGGAGAAGCTGTCGTAGCGAAAGCCGATGACGTGAACGGTGAGCTGCTGGGCCGTGAGATGAAGCTGCTTGGCAAACTCGCAAGGCGACCTTCCACACGTCTCCTCGCCGTCGGTCACCACGACGACGACGCCCGGCTTACTGCGGAAATCGAGTGCTTCTGCCGCCTGCTCGACTCCAGTTGTCAGAGGCGTCTTGCCGGCCGGCACCAAGGCATTCACGGTGCTCATGATGAGGCCCGCGGCATCCGGCGTTGGCTTGAATTCGAGCTTGACGTTGCACTGGTTGTAAGGCCCCGGTCCGAAGGTGACGAGGCCGACGCGACGATACTTCGTGGCGCTCGGCAACACCTGGGAGAGAGCTGTGCGCACTTCA
>DASYIU010000180.1:0-16095 GCA_035997285.1 Methyloceanibacter sp.
ACTGAGGCAACGCCATTGGTCGCTCGCGCTGGTGTTGATGAAGCTCGTACAGCAGCGGCGCGCGATGCATTCGGCCTAGCCGCTAAGACTCAGCCGTCAATACCAGCCTTCAAAGAGCCTCCGCTGCCCGCCGGCACGCGGAGCGTAGTCACCCAGGCGGGCGCCCACTTCGTCCTCATCATCGACCACTTTCCGTAAAGGAGACCATGCATGAATACCCTCACCTGGCTCAACACCGGCGGCTTTACCAAAGGCCAGCGCACGCAGGTTCTCGGCGTGACCACCGCGCTTTCGGCAATTGCGCTCTGGGCGGTCGGCGACATGTCGCTTGCCGACCTCTTGGGCAAAGCTTCCGATCGCGCTTGGCGGCCTCGGTCTTGCCGCACTGGGCGCTAAGGTCGACGACGCCAAGGAAACGAAGGCGCAAGGAGCCAACCCCGCCTAGGCAAAATGAAGCCGCATGGCTTTGCTTGGCGTATGATCTTTGCGGACGACCGGTCGCTCCTTTTCCCAGAGTGCTTAGCGTTCATGCCTCGTTCATGCGCTCTCCCTTAGGGTCCGGCCCAACAAGGATAATGGGAACTGATTCGTGTGGCGGATCGTCAAACCAACGACCATCGCGGCCGTTGCCGGTGTCGCGTTGATGGCGACATCGCAAGCCGCGCTGTCAAATTGCCTTCCTTGGAGTGCCGCCGGACCGGTCATTGCCAAGAACGGTCTCGTTTCGGCCGATGTCGTCTACCAGAGGGTGAAGGCGCGCACGGGCGGGAAGATTGTGAATGCCAGCCTTTGCGAGGATAGCGGGCACTTCGTGTACAAGTTCGTCGTGCTCGGGCCGACCGGCGAGGTCAACAACGTCACCGTTGACGCTCAGACCGGGCAGCCTTAGGAGGGACCAAGGTCCCACGCCGTGAAGGGAGGGAAGGGTTTGCGGCTTCTCGTCATCGAGGACGATCCCGACCTCAACCGTCAGCTCGTCACCGCGCTGAGCGATGCCGGCTATGCCGTGGACGCCGCCTTCGACGGCGAGGAGGGGCATTTTCTCGGCGACACCGAGCCCTACGACGCCGTCGTGCTCGATCTCGGGCTTCCCAAGAAGGACGGCCTGAGCGTGCTCGAGCGATGGCGGCGCGACGAGCGCAAGATGCCGGTGCTCATCCTCACGGCGCGCGAGCGGTGGAGCGACAAGGTCGCCGGCATGGATGCAGGCGCCGATGACTATGTCGCCAAGCCCTTCCACATGGAGGAGGTGCTGGCGCGGATCCGTGCGCTGCTCAGGCGCTCGGCGGGACACGCAAGCAACGAGATGGAATGCGGGCCGCTCCGCGTCGATACCAAGACCTCGCGTGTCACCGTCGGCGGCCAGGCGGTCAAGCTCACCTCGCACGAATATCGCGTGCTCGCTTATCTCATGCTGCACCGGAACCGCGTAGTCTCCCGCACCGAGCTCGTCGAGCATCTCTACGAGCAGGATTTCGACCGCGACTCGAACACCGTCGAGGTGTTCATCGGGCGCTTGCGCAAGAAGCTTCCCCTAGATCTCATCAAGACTGTCCGCGGGCTCGGCTATTGCCTCTCGGACGCGGGCGATGAGGCTTAACTCCCTCGCATTCCGGCTGTTTGCCTCGGCCGCGGCGTGGACCCTGGTCGTCCTCCCGGTCACCGCCATCCTCCTCGTCTCCCTCTACCGCGCGGCCGTCGAGCGAAACTTCGACGCGCGCCTCAACGTCTATCTGACGAGCCTGGTCGCCTCGACCACCGAAGGCAGCGGGGCAAAGCCGAAAGAGCCCGCCAATCTGGGCGAGCCCATCTTCACCATCCCCTTCTCCGGCTGGTACTGGCAGATCAAGCCACTCGATGGGGCCGCGCGCCCCGTGTACGTGTCCGACTCCTTGCTTGATCAGCAGCTCAAGCTGCCGAGCCAGGACGCCGTCCCCCCCGACACGAGCCTGACCCGGCGCGTCTATGCCGACGGCCCCGAGCAGCAGCGCTTGCGCATCGTCGAGCGCCAGATCAGGCCGGCGGGACCCCAGTCGGCCCCGTATTCCTACGCCGTGGCGGGAGACGCGGCCGAGATCGCCCGCGATCTTGCCGAGTTCACCCACCTTCTCATCGCCGCGCTTGCCGTGCTCGGGCTTGGGCTGCTGGTCGCGACCTTCTTCCAGGTTCGCTTCGGGCTGCAACCCTTGCGCGCCGTCCGGCAGGACCTGGCGCAGATCCGCTCGGGTGAAGCCGAGAAGCTCGAGGGCGAGCTTCCTGTCGAGATCAGGCCGCTGCAACAGGAGCTGAATGCACTGATCCAGTCCAATCGCGAGATCGTCGATCGGGCGCGCACCCATGTCGGCAATCTTGCCCACGCGCTCAAGACCCCGCTCAGCGTGATCTCCAACGAGGCGCGGACCCATAAGGGACCGCTCTCCGACAAGGTCGTCGAGCAAGCGGAGATCATGCGCACCCAGATCACGCACCATCTCGACCGGGCGCGGGTGGCGGCGCGGTCGAGCGTGATCGGCGACATCACCGAGGTCGCGGGAGTCCTTCAGGCGTTGAAGCGCACCCTCGACCGCATCTACGAAGAGCGCGGGATCGACCTCGAGGTTTCTTGTCGCGACGGACTGAAGTTTCAGGGCGAGAAGCAGGATTTCGAGGAGATGATCGGCAACCTCCTCGACAATGCCTGCAAATGGGCGAGATCGCAGGTCACGGCCGAGGCGCGACGGGCGGACGGCGCGGCGAGCTTCACCGTCGTCGTCGATGACGACGGGCCGGGGCTGACTGGGGACGAACGGGCGAAAATCGGCAAACGGGGGCAGCGTCTCGACGAGAGCAAGCCCGGCTCAGGCCTTGGGCTCTCGATCGTTGCCGATCTCGCGCATCTCTATAAGGGACGTCTTGAGCTTGAGCCCTCACCGGAGGGGGGCTTGCGTGCCCGGCTCGAGCTGCCGGCAGCTTGAAGCGGAAACTTTGGTAGTGGACCAGTTTGATTAAGGCACCCGCCATCGCCCCCTATATGCGAGCACCAAGAAGCCCACGGGGGTGCAGGCCGGGCTTCTCTACGCTTCGAACAAGGGGCATCAGCGTGGCGAGCTACGAGGGACATGGAAGGACGGGCCACGCCAATACCCATGCGGGCAACGCCCTTATTCGCGAGGCGGTACCCCTTTGGGCTGCCACGGATGGTCGCGGCTTAGGGGGCGGACCCGGGACACCCTGCCTCGCGGGCGTTTGGGATGCTGGCTCATTGTGGTTTGGGCCGCGCCGCGCGGGCGTGATTTCTCTCCTCGCGCGCCATGTTCAGAAGCTCGTCAGAGCGTTTGCCCTCGATATCAATTCCGAGGCGCTTTAGTTCAGCCTTGGCATCAGCCACAAGCTGAACGATTTTTGGCGGGGCTTTGTCCATGATTCCAGTATGGGCCTTGAGGCGTCTCGATTCCAGGGCCACCTAAGCTCTGCCACATTCAAACTGGTCCGCTACCGAAACTTTAGGGGCCCTCGGTCGTTATTCCCAGGCAAAGGAGACGGTCATGAAGAGATTTTTCTTGGTCGCCGCGATGGCGACGATTGCGCTTGTCGGGCTGTCGGCCAACAAGTGCTCTGGTTCTGGCGATCAATCGCAACAACAGCCGCCGGCGGACCAGCAGCAGCCACCGGCGCAGCAACCGCCGGCGCAACAGCCGCCGGCTCAATAGCGGGGGCTAGGAAACAAAGCGAATTCTGTCAGCGTGCGCGGGGGAGCTTGCGTGTCCGGCGTAAGCTTCTCAACGCCTGATTCCGCCATTTTTCAGTGGCCAACCTAATTTGGCCAGAATTGTTATTTTGTTAAAGGCTTGCGACGATTAAACTCACCTTAGTCTCTTGCCGGGCCGGACCCGAAGGTCGCGGGCCGAGGGGGGAAACCAATGAGACGGGAATCCCTGATGATGATTGTGCTGCTGCCGTTTGTGTTGGCGTCGTGCGGGCCGGGCAACAAGCAAGGCACCGGAACGATTGTCGGCGCGATCGCCGGCGGCGCTGCCGGTGCCGCGATCGGCGGTCCCAAGAACCGCGCGGGGGGCATCGCCATCGGTGCTGTTGCCGGCGGCATCCTCGGTAACGTGATCGGCAAGGATATGGATGAGCAGGACCGTCAGATGGCGGCCGCGGCCGAGTACCAGGCACTCGAATATGGCCAGCCGGGCGCCCCCACGCCCTGGAACAATCCCGCCAATCAGCATCGCGGCCAGATCGTGCCCGGCAAGCCCTACAATCAGGGCAGCACGTTTTGTCGGCCCTACACCCACACCATCTATATTGGCGGCCAGCCCCAGACCGCGCGCGGCACGGCCTGCCGTGGACCCGACGGCACCTGGAAGACGGTGAGTTAGGCTGAGCCGAGCTCGTGAGTGTGGCGTTGCCGGCCAGCGTTGCCCCCCGCCACCCCCTGAGATTGCGCCGAATTAATCTTCGCGCCCCTGCCGGACCTTGCCCGCCGATCCGCCTTTCGCCTATGGCTAGCCTTGTCATGTTCTAGCGGAGGCTAGCGCTCCCCCGTGCTGCTTTGGGTCATCCTTGCCTGCCTTACCGCGATCGTGCTCCTCGTCCTGTTGCGGCCGCTCGCCAGCGCGGGGCAGAAAGGGCTGGCGCCGGAGGCCTTCGACGCCGCCGTCTACCGCGATCAGCTCGGCGAGATCGAAAGCGACCGCGCGCGGGAGCTAATCGGCGAGCCCGAGGCGGAAGCCGCGCGTATCGAGATCTCGCGGCGGCTGCTTGCCGCCGGCAGTAAGGAGCGCGCTCCTGAGCACGCCAAGGCCGGCGGCATGCGCGCAAGAGTGGCGATGATCGGCATCGGCATAGCGCTCCCGGTTCTCGCGCTTGGTCTTTATCTCGTCTACGGCTCTCCGCGCCTTGCCGACCAGCCGCTCGCCGTGCGTCTGCAAGACCCGGCGACCAATCAGAATCTCGAAGCACTCGTCGCCCGTGTCGAAGCGCGGCTGCGCGAGCACCCCGAGGAGGGAGAAGGATGGGAGGTGATTGCGCCGGTCTATATGGGCTGGCAGCGCTATGCCGACGCCGCCGACGCGTATGCCCAGGCGATCCGGCTTCTCGGCCCCTCGGCCAAGCGCTTCTCCGGCCAAGGCCAGGCGCTCGTGCTCACCAATAATGGCGTGGTGACCGAGGATGCCCGGCAAGCACTTGAACGTGCCGTCGCGCTCGACGCCAGTCTCGTCGAGCCGCGCATTCTCATCGCCATCGCCAAGGAGCAGGACGGGCAGTTCGCGGCGGCCATCGAGGATTGGCGGGCGCTGTTGGCCAAGCAGGGCGGCAGCGATGCGGTATGGCAGCAGATGGTGGAGAAGAGGATCGCCGCCGATGAAGCCCATCTTGCCGGCAAGCTCGTCGCTGGCGAGGCCGAGACGCCGGCAGAGACCGGTGCGCAAGGCGCTGGCGGTCCCGGTGCTGCCGACATTGCCGCCGCTCAAAACATGAGCCCAGCCGAACGGCAGGCCATGATCGGGCGCATGGTGCAGGGCCTCGCCGCGCGGCTCGACCAGGACGGCAACGATCTTGGCGGCTGGCTCAAGCTCGTCAGAGCCTATAGCGTGCTCGACCGGAAAGACGATGCGGGTAAGGCGCTTCAACGCGCCAAGAGCCAGTTCAGCGGCAATAGCGACGCCATGGAGCAGCTCGATGCGCTCGCGGCCGAGCTTGGATTGAAGTCATGACGCGGAAGCAGCGAAGAGGCATTCTGATCGGCACCTGCCTCGTGGTGCTGGCGGTCGCCGTGGGTCTCGTGCTCGTCGCCATGCGAGACTCGATCGTGTTCTTCTATAGCCCGAGCGAGGTGGCTCAAATGCAGATCGCTCCAGGCCAGCGCTTCAGGCTTGGTGGCCTGGTCGAAACCGGGAGCGTGGTGCGCGGCGAGGGAACCACTATCCGCTTCGTCGTCACCGACAAAGCCAAGACCTTGCCGGTGACCTATACCGGGGTACTCCCCGATCTCTTCCGCGAAGGGCAGGGCGTGGTGGCGGAAGGTACGCTTGCCGCCGACGGCACCTTCCAGGCCGACAACGTGCTAGCCAAGCACGACGAGAAATACATGCCGCCCGAGGTGGCCAAGAAACTGAAAGAGCAGGGTGTATGGCGCGGCGACGCGCAAGCCGGCGCCCCATCGGCGCCGGGCAAGGTGAATTGAGCGGAGGCATTAGAGCGCTATCGACCAACATTTGAATCGCGATAGCGCCCTAATGGTTTGTTTGAGCATGATCTTTTCGGAAAACCGGTTCCCACTTTTCCGGATCATGCTGCAGCGGGGCGGGAGATGATTGCAGAGACCGGTCACTACGCGCTGATCCTCGCCCTTGGCGTCGCCATCGTGCAGATGGTGCTGCCACTCATCGGCACGCGCATGCGCGACCCGCAGCTCATGGCGGTCGCCGCCCCCGCCGCGCAACTCGAGTTTATCCTGGTCGCCATCGCCTTCATGGCGCTGATGACGGCCTATGTCACCTCGGACTTCTCGGTCGAGAATGTGTGGCGCAACTCCCACTCGGCGAAGCCGCTCCTCTACAAGATCGCCGGCGTGTGGGGGAACCATGAAGGCTCCATGGTGCTGTGGGTGTTGATCCTGTCGCTGTTCGGCGCCGCGGTCGCGACCTTCGGCACCAACCTGCCGCGGCAGCTTCAGGCCAATGTGCTTGCCGTGCAGGGCTCGATCGGCGTGGCCTTCCTCCTCTTCATCGTCATCGCCTCAAATCCCTTCACCCGGCTCGACCCGGCGCCGTTCGACGGGCAGGGGCTGAACCCGGTGCTGCAGGATCCCGCGCTCGCCTTCCATCCGCCCTTCCTCTACACCGGCTATGTCGGCTTCTCGATGGCCTTCTCCTTCGCCGTCGCAGCCCTCATCGAGGGCCGCATCGACGCCGCCTGGGCGCGGTGGGTGCGGCCATGGACCCTTGCCGCCTGGATGTGCCTGACGCTCGGCATCGCTATGGGCTCGTGGTGGGCCTATTACGAGCTCGGCTGGGGCGGATTCTGGTTCTGGGACCCGGTGGAGAACGCCTCCTTCATGCCGTGGCTTGCCGGCACGGCACTGCTTCATTCGGCGCTGGTGATGGAGAAGCGCGACGCCCTGAAGGTGTGGACCGTGCTGCTCGCCATCATCACCTTCTCCTTAAGCCTGATGGGGACCTTCCTCGTCCGCTCCGGCGTGCTCACCTCCGTGCATGCCTTCGCCATCGATCCCGCGCGCGGCATCTTCATCCTCGCCATCATGGGGACCTTTATAGGCGGAGCGTTAGCGCTCTTCGCCTGGCGCGCGCCGCTCCTCTCCCAAGGCGGGCTGTTCGCTCCGATCAGCCGCGAGGGGAGTCTCGTCCTCAACAATCTCCTGCTCACCACGGCGTGCGCGGCGGTGTTCGTCGGCACGCTCTATCCGCTCGCACTCGAGGCGCTGACCGGAGACAAGATCTCGGTCGGACCACCCTTCTTCAATTTCATCTTCGCGCCGCTCATTTTGCCGCTCCTCGTAGCGGTGCCGTTCGGGCCGCTGCTGGCGTGGAAGCGGGGAGACCTTCTGGCGGCGGCACAACGGCTCACGGCGGCGGCTTGCCTCGCCTTTGCCATTGCCGTCTTGGTGCTGGCCTTCCGGCAAAGGGGGCCATGGCTTGCCCCGTTCGGCATCGGGCTTGGCGTGTGGCTCATCGCCGGCGCCTTCACCGAGATTGCCTATCGGGTCAAGCTGTTCGACGCCTCGCGGTCTGAGGCCCGGCGCAGACTGCGCAACTTGCCGCGCGCGGCCTATGGCTCGGCGCTGGCGCATTCGGGCCTCGGCCTCGTGGTCATCGGCATCGTCGCCACCACGGCCTGGCGGTCAGAGCAGATCCTGGCGCTCAAGCCCGGCGAGACCGCTGACATCGCCGGCTATACCCTCGCCTTCAAAGGCGTCGCGCCGCGCCAGGGGCCGAACTACCGCGAGCGGGTCGCGCTCTTCATCGTGACGCGCGATGGCAAAGACGTGACTGAGCTCACCCCCTCGAAGCGCGAGTTCACCGTCGAGAAGAGCGGCACCACGGAAGCCGGGATTCACGCGAGCTGGCGGGGCGATCTCTATGCGGTGCTCGGCGATCAGCTGAAGGACGGCGCTTACAGCATCCGCCTCTATTTCAATCCGCTGGTTCGGCTGATCTGGCTCGGCGCCGTTGTCATGTTCGTGGGCGGCGGCGTGTCCCTCTCAGATCGGCGCTTGCGCGTCGGCGCGCCGAGACGGGCGCAAGCCAAGATCGCGGCGGTCCCCGCAGGGGAATGACCATGCCGTTTCCCCGCAGCCTTTGTGCGCTTTTTCTCTTGCTCGCACTCTGCGTCCTCGCCGCTCTTCCCGCCCACGCCGTGCAGCCCGACGAGGTGCTTCAAGACCCGGCGCTCGAGGCCCGCGCGCGGACCATCTCAGAGGGATTGCGCTGCCTCGTCTGCCAGAACCAGTCGATCGACGATTCCGATGCGCCTTTGGCCAAAGACTTGAGGCTGCTGGTGCGCGAGAGGCTGAAAGCGGGCGACAGCGATCAGGCGATCGTCGATTTCATCGTCGCCCGCTACGGCGAGTTCGTGCTGCTCAGTCCCCGTTTCGAGGCGCACACGCTGCTTCTCTGGTTCGCGACACCGGCGGTCTTCCTGGCGGCGCTTCTCCTCATCGCACTGGCTTATCGGCGGCGCAAAGCCTCCGCCGAATCCCTCGCCCCCCTCAGCCTTAACGAGAAGCGGCGACTGAAGCGCCTGCTCGACCAGCGCTGAGGCGAGGCTCGAGGCGCGCGAGGCAAAAAGTCCCTGCCGCCGGCCGTTTCCAGGCAAAAACCTTACTGAAATTTAATGACGCCGAAACGGCGGGGTAATCGGCGAACGCCTATATGTTTGACCCAGATGCCTCGCTCCTTCGTAGATGCAAGGCTCTAGCAAACGGGATTTTCATCTCAGGAGAGAGGTTCCTCATGAAACTTGACCAGAGCTCTGCTCCGAACGAGAGCCCGCGGGGGCGGAAGCTGACCCGCAAGCCCGCTCTCCTCGCAGCTGCCGCCCTGATCGCCACGAGCGTATTAGGGCTGAAGCTCGGCAATAGCGTGCCACCCGCTGTCGCCGAAACCACCAACCAGCAGACCATCGACACGCCTTATGGGCGCGCGCCGCTTAGCTTCGCCGACCTGGTGGAGAAGGTGAGCCCGGCCGTGGTCAGCATCAACGTCAAGGGCGACGCCAAGGTTGCCGAGAACGACCAGATTCCCGGCATGCCTGACCTGCCAGAGGACAACCCGCTCTACGACTTCTTCAAGCAGTTCCGCAAAGGCATGCCCAACGCGGCCCCTGCCAAGCCGCAGCCGAGCCTGGCTCAGGGCTCCGGCTTCTTCATCTCTCCTGACGGCTTCATCGTGACCAACAACCACGTGGTGGAGGACGCCGAGGACATCACGGTGACGATGGAGAACGGCGACAAGTTCCCGGCCACGCTGGTCGGCACCGACGCGCGCACCGATGTGGCGCTGGTCAAGGTGAAGGCCGAAGGCAAGACGTTTCCTTATGTCGAGTTCTCTGCCAAGGACCCGCGCGTCGGCGACTGGGTGCTCGCCGTGGGCAATCCGTTCGGCCTCGGCGGCACGGTGACGGCCGGCATCATCTCGGCGCATAACCGCGACATCGGCTCCGGTCCCTACGACTATCTGCAGATCGATGCGGCGGTGAACCGGGGCAATTCCGGCGGCCCGAGCTTCGACCTCGACGGCAAGGTGATCGGCGTCAACACCGCCATCTTCTCACCCTCCGGCGGCAATGTCGGCATCGCCTTCGCCGTCCCCGCTGCCCTGGTCAAGGAGGTGGTCACCCAGCTCCAGACCCATGGCAGCGTCGATCGCGGCTGGCTCGGCGTCGTGATCCAGAATGTGAGCGACGACATCGCCGACTCGATCGGCCTGCAAGAGGCCAAGGGCGCCATGATCACCAAGGTGACCGAGGACGGACCCGCTGCCAAGACGGACCTCAAGGCCGGTGACGTCATCATCGAGGTGAACGGCGAGAAGATCGGCGACTCGCGCGACCTTGCCCGCAAGATCGCCGAGCTGCACCCGAACACCGACGTCAAGCTCGAGATCGTCCGCTATGGCGAGAAGCGTCATGTCGACATGAAGCTCGGCACCTTCCCGAGCAGCAAGAAGCTTGCCGCTGTCGAAGAGGACAAGCCTGACACGGCGGGCGAGGAGATGAAAGACCTCGGCCTGTCGCTCGCTCCGGCGACGAAGTTCCCCGGCGCCGGTGACGAGGGCGTGGTCATCACCGAGGTCGATCCCGCCAGCGACGCCGCCGACAAGGGCCTGAAGCCCGGCGACGTCATCCTCCAGGTCGCCGGCGTCACCGTGTCGGATCCGTCGGACGTCGCCGCAGGCGTGAAGAAGGCGATGGACGGTGCCAAGACCGACAAGGACAAGGACACGGTCAAGGTGCTGATGCAGGTTAAGTCCGGCGATCAGATGCGCTTCGTGGCGCTTTCCCTGAAGAAGGCTTAACCCGCCTTCTATGCCGGAGGGCGGCGCGGTTTCCCCCCACCGCGCCGCCCGCCCTTTTTCCGTTTAGGGATTGCCGTTCCGTCGCCTTCCCGTTCGGGGCAGCGTCGCCAGGAGACCTCCTACATGCGCGTGCTGGTCATCGAGGACGATCAGGAGACCGCAACCTTCCTCAAGCGGGCGCTCAAGGAATCAGGCCACGTCGCCGAATATGCCGGGGACGGCCAAAGCGGGCTCGATCTGGCCAGATCCAACGCCTACGACGTGCTGATCGTCGACCGCATGCTGCCCAAATGCAACGGGCTGGCGGTGATCATGGCGCTCCGCGCCGAGGAGATCAGGACGCCGGCGCTCATCTTGAGCGCGCTCGGAGAGGTCGACGACCGCGTCAAGGGCCTGCGTGCCGGTGGCGACGATTATCTCACCAAGCCCTACGCGTTCAGCGAGCTGCTCGCCCGCATCGAGGCGCTCGCCAGGCGCACCTCGCCGGAGGAAGGGAGCACGCGGTTTGTGGTGGGCGATCTCGTGCTCGACCGCCTATCGCACAAGGTGACGCGCGCGGGCGAAGCCATTATGTTGCAGCCGCGGGAGTTTCGCCTGCTCGAATATCTGATGAAGCATGCCGGCCAAGTGGTGACGCGCACCATGCTGCTCGAGAACGTATGGGATTATCATTTCGACCCGCAGACCAATGTCATCGACGTCCACATTTCCCGCCTTCGTTCCAAGATCGACAAGAATTTCGGCGATCCTCTGCTGCACACGGTCCGCGGCGCCGGTTACACGATCCGTGACAGCGCTCACTAAGCTCTTCCGGACCACCACCTTTCGCCTGTCGCTGACCTATCTTGCGCTGTTCAGCGCGGCGGCTATCGTCGCCATCTTCTACATTTATTGGAACACGACGGTCCTGCTGTCGCGGCAGCTCAACCAGACCATCGATGCTGAGCTGAAGGGCCTGGCCGAGCAGTATCGGGCCGGGGGCCTCGATCAGCTCGTCAGCATCGTCGCCGAGCGCAGCCAGACTCCCGGCAACAGCCTCTATCTCGTGGCCGACAGCGAGGGGAGAAGGTTCGCGGGCAATCTCAGCGCCGTGTCGCCGGAGCTGTGGAATAGCCTGGGCCCAGTCGAGTTCGTCTATCGCCGTCCAGCGACCGGCGGGGTCGAGACGAGGCTTGCCTTCGCCAATGTGTTTCGCCTGCCGAGCGGCTATCGCCTGATCGTCGGCCGCGATATCGAGGACCGGCGGGAGCTCGCGCGCTCGGTTCGCTCGGCGATGCTGTGGGGGCTCGGGGTGATGGCGCTGTTCGGCATCGGCGGCGGCTATTGGGTGAGCCGCAAGCTGCTCGCCAGGATCGATGCGGTCGCCGCCACCACGCGCACCATCATGGAGGGCGACCTTTCGGGGCGGCTGCCCGTCAACGGCTCGGGCGATGAGCTCGACCGGCTCTCGGAGAGCCTCAACCTCATGCTGGTGCGCATCGAGCAGCTCATGGCCGGCTTGCGCGAGGTCTCCGACAATATCGCCCACGATCTCAAGACGCCTCTGAACCGCCTGCGCAATCGCGTCGAGGCGGCGCTGCGCGAGCCATATGGCGCGCCCGTCTATCGCGAGGCGCTGGAGCGGACCATCGAGGAGGCCGACGGGCTGATCAAGACGTTCAATGCGCTGCTCTCGATTGCCAGGATCGAGGCCGGTGCGGGCGGCGAGAACCGCGACACACTCGATGTGTCGGCGCTGTTGCGCGACGTGGCTGAGCTCTACGAGCCGGTGGCCGACGAGCGCGGCCTCGAGCTCAAGGCGGAGGCGGAAACGCCCATCTTCATCCGCGCCGATCGTCAGCTGCTCGGGCAGGCCATTGCCAATCTCATCGACAACGCCATCAAATACGGGGCACCCGGCGCTGCCGAGGGCAGCAACGACGCCAAGCCCGAGATCGACGTGAGCGCAAGGACGAAGGGGTCCATGGCGGAAATCGTTGTGACCGACCGCGGGCCGGGCGTGCCGGTCTCCGACCGCGCGCGGGTGCTCGACCGCTTCGTGCGGCTCGAGGCCAGCCGCTCTGAGCCTGGCAGCGGGTTGGGCTTGAGCCTTGTCGCGGCGGTGGCAAGGCTGCATGGTGGTGGCGTGAGGCTCGAGGATAACGAGCCCGGGCTCAGAGTCGTCCTCGCCTTGCCGATGAACGGCGAAGCGCTTGTCAATGGGGCTGCCGCGGAGGCGCCCACGGGAGCAGAGATCAGACCAGCGTGACGGCGTTCTTCGAGCGCATCACTCTATCGCCGCTCGTCTATGACGCGGCGCGAGGTGCCGACGCGCTCGACGTCCTCACCAACGCACTGCACGATGCTGCCGATCTGGCGCCTGCCGCCGCGCTCTTGGCCGAGGCGCCAAAAGTTCGCGCGCTACTCTCGGCAACCTTCTCCGGCTCTCCCTATCTCACCTCCCTTGCGCTCCGCGATCCTTCGACACTCGCCGAATGCCTCCTGCGCGATCCCGACGCGCATCTGGCAGAGGCGAGGAAGGGACTGGCTGAAGCTATGGCCGAGGCGCGAAACGCCAAAGAGGCCATGGCGCCGTTGCGGCGCTTCAAGCACCGGATCGCCCTGCTGACCGGCCTCGCCGATCTCGGCGGCGTCTGGTCGACGGAGGCCACGCTCTCGGCCATGAGCGTTGCCGCCGACACGGCGCTCGAGCAGGCGACGGCGTTTCTCTTCCGCAAGGCGCGCGAGGCGGGGCAGGTGACCCGGCAAACTGATGCTTCGTCGGTCCAAGGCTATTTCGTCATCGCCATGGGGAAGCTCGGCGCCTTGGAGCTCAACTATTCGAGCGACATCGACATCATCGTCTTCTACGACGCGGAGCGTGCCGGGCTTCGACCTGATATCGAGCCCTCCACCTTCTTCGTGCGCCTCACCCGGGAGCTCGTGCGCCTGCTCCAAGAGCACACGGCCGACGGCTACGTGTTCCGCACCGACCTCAGGCTTCGCCCGGATCCGGGTGCGACGCAGATCGTGCTCTCGACCGACGCCGGCCTCATTTATTACGAGAGCTTCGGCCAGAACTGGGAGCGCGCCGCGCTGATCAAGGCACGGGTCGCCGCCGGCGATGGCGAGGCGGGCGAAGAGTTCCTGCACCAGCTTGCTCCTTTCATCTGGCGCAAATATCTCGACTTCGCGGCGGTCGCCGATATCCACGCCATGAAGCGGCGGGTGCACGCCTTCAAGGGCCACGGCGCCATCGCCGTGGAAGGGCACGACATCAAGCTCGGCCGGGGCGGCATCCGCGACATCGAGTTCTTCGCCCAGACCCAGCAGCTTATCGCCGGCGGCCGGCATCCTGAGCTCAGGACGCGCGGGACCATCGAGACGCTCGACCGCCTGGCGGCAGGAGGTTGGATCGCGCCAGAGGCCGCACGCGAGCTTACCGGAACCTATCTCTTCCTGCGCCGGATCGAGAACCGCTTGCAGATGATCGGCGACCAACAGACCCATATCATCCCGGACGACCTCACCGAACTTGCCAGAGTTGCGGCGTTGTCGGGCTTTGCCGATACCAACGCCTTCGGCGATGCGCTGATTGCGGCGTTCAAGCGGGTCGAGGTTCATTACGGCGCGCTGTTCGAGAAGCTCCCCGAGACGCCCTCCACTCCGCGCCTTGTCGTCCAGGCCGACGAGGCCGACCCTGCCGCGCTCGCGAGCCTGGAGCGGCTCGGCTTCAACAATCCTCAAGCAGCCATCGCCGCTATCCGCGCCTGGCAGTCGGGCCGTTATGTCGCGACGCGAAGCGGGCGCGCGCGGGAGCGGCTGACTGAGTTCCTCCCCCATCTGCTCGACGCCTTCAGCCGCACCGCCGAGCCCGACCTCGCGCTTGCCACCTTCGACAAGGTGATCGCCGAGATGCCGGCGGGCGTGCAGCTCTTCTCGCTGCTTGCCGTCAATCCAAGCCTGCTCCGGCTCATCGCCGACATCATGGGGACGGCGCCGCGGCTTGCCCACATCATCGGCAGGAGGCCGCGCCTGCTCGATGCCGTGCTCGACCCCGGGTTTTTCGGCACCGTGCCGACCCCCGCCAAGCTCAAGGAGCTGGTGGCGAACGCGCTCGCCGAGGCACACGACTACCAGGACGCACTCGACCGGGCGCGCATCGTCGGCCGCGAGCAGGGCTTCCTCATCGGCGTTCGGGTGATCTCCGGCACGCTCTCCGCCCGGCAGGCGGGAGCCGCTTATGCAGGCCTTGCCGAGACGTTGATCGAGGCGCTGGCGGGCCGCGTCGAGGCCGAGCTCGTACGCCAGCATGGGCGTATGGCGGGTGGGGAGGCGGCGGTCGTCGCCCTGGGCAAGCTCGGGGGCCGCGAGATGACGGCATCATCGGACCTCGACCTGATCATCGTCTACGACTATGCCGGCGAGGGGGCCCAATCCGATGGGGGCAAGAGTCTGCCGGGGGCGCAATACTATGCGCGTGTCACCCAGCGCCTGATCGCGGCGCTGTCGGCCGCCACCGCCGAGGGGTCGCTCTACCCGGTCGACATGCGTCTGCGCCCTTCAGGCAATCAGGGCCCGGTCGCCACCAAGCTGTCGAGCTTCGTCGACTATCAGAAGGGCTCGGCCTGGACCTGGGAGCATCTCGCGCTGACGCGCGCGAGCGTGCTGACCGGGCCTGCGTCCTTGCGCCGTAAAATCAACGCCACGATCGGTGAGGTGCTGGCGCGTCCACGCGACCGCGCTGCCGTCGCCGCCGAGGTGCGGACGATGCGGGCGAAGATTGCCGACGAGAAGGGCGGGCAAGACATCTGGGACCTGAAGCAGGTGCGGGGCGGCCTGATCGATCTCGAATTCATCGCCCAGTTCTTGCAGATCGTGAGCGCGGCACAGCATTCCGAGGCGCTCGACCCGAATACCGAGCTGGCTCTGACCAAGCTATCGGCGGCCAGCGTGCTTGCTCCCGGCGACGCCGAGATCCTAATCCCTGCAGCGCGCCTCTACCACACCCTGACGCAGGTCTTGCGGCTTTGTCTCGACAAGCCCTTCGTGGCGGCGGACGCTCCGCGCGCGCTGAAGGACCTGCTGGCGCGCGCCTCCGAGATGCCCGACTTCACCACGCTCGAGGCGATGTTGAAAGACACGCTTGCCGCTGTGCACGAGGCCTTCGAGCGCATCGTGGCTTGAGGCTGCGAGTCCCGCGCCCTGTTATTGCCGGTCTCGACCAACTGGAAGCGTGCCGGGCGGTTTGCGCCGATCAGTAAATGTTCGCGCGTAGTTGGCGTAGCCCAGCTCTCCCTTTGCAAGGGATCGCGCCGAGGGAAGACATGTTTGCGGGACCGCCCAACAGGTCTGCGCGAACATCCCTGCGCTCATGGGCTTAGAGAACAGGAATCCCTGCACCGGATTGAAACCCATATCCCGCACAGCGAGAAAATCTGCCCACGTCTCAACGCCCTCGGCGACGGTGCGCGCGCCGTAGCCGTCCGCGAGGTCGAGGATTCGCCGGCATATTGACTGTTTTAACCGGTCGTCGGCACAGCCGGTAACGAATTTCCGATCGACCTTGACCTCGACGAAGGGGAAATCGCAA
>DASYIU010000181.1:0-13687 GCA_035997285.1 Methyloceanibacter sp.
CCACGCCATCGTGCGGCGGTCCAAGGGCCATGCCCAGTCGGTGATCCAGACCGGGGGCTTGAAGGTCAATCTCGACACCAAGACTGTCGACGTTAACGGCCAGCGGGTGCATCTGACCGGCAAGGAGTATCAGATGCTCGAGCTGCTCTCGCTCCGCAAAGGCACCACCCTGACCAAAGAGATGTTCCTGAACCACCTCTATGGCGGCATGGACGAGCCGGAGCTCAAGATCATCGACGTCTTCATCTGCAAGCTGCGGAAGAAGCTCGCGGCGGCAACCGGCGGCAAGCACTATATCGAGACGGTCTGGGGTCGCGGCTACGTGCTGCGGAACCCCGAAGACGAATCCGAAGCCGCCTAGACCTAACTCCTAAGTTCTCGCGCTTTCGTCATGGCCGGGCTTATCCCGGCCATTCGCGTCTTAGGTCCTGAGCGGCTCTGGGGAATTTGAGTCATCTCGCCCTATCGCGGTGACGCGCAGAGCTGAGGCGCGGCGTCTGGCTCGGAAGCCCACTCCCTGCGGCGAGCCTCCTCGCGCGCCGAGGCCGCAGCGGCGGCGGCCGGCGCGAAGCAGAACACGCCGTGAAGGCGCTCGGGCACCACCATGAAATCGTTGCTAAGGTTGGTGGTCGTCTCCGCCGCGCCAAGCACTAGAAAGCCGTCGCTGGCAAGCCGCGACGCAAGCCGGGCGAGGACCGTGCACTTGGTGGCATCGTCGAAATAGATCAGCACGTTCCGGCAGAAAATCACGTCGAACGCCCCGAGCGCCCCGCCGTCTTCCAGGAGATTATGCGCGCCGAATGCGACCTTGCCGCGAAGGTCGGGGTTGATCTGCCAAGCATTTCCCACCTTGGTGAAGTATTTGACGAGCAGCGAGACGGGCAGGCCCCGCTGCACCTCGAATTGGCTGTAGAGCCCTTTGCGGCCCTTGCGCAACGCATCCTCCGCGAAATCCGTGGCCACGATCTCCACGGTCCAGCCGGCAAGCTGCCTCTCCCTCTCGGTGAGTTCCATGGCCAGCGAGTAAGGCTCCTGGCCGGTTGCCGCCGCGGCGCACCAGATCCTGATGCGGCGCGAGACCTCCCGCTGCGGCATCAGTTTCGGCAGCATCACGTCGATGAAGTAGTTGAACGGCACCTTGTCGCGGAAGAAGTAGGACTCCTGGACCGTCACCGCCTGCGCGACGCGCGTGCGCAAATGATGGGCGTCAGGCTTCATCAAGGCGAGCGCGAGATGCGACAGGGACGGCAGCTCGAACTCCTTAAGCAGGGGCCTGAGCTTCCCTTCGAGCATTTCCTGCTTGTCTTCGCCGAGATTGAGGCCGGAGCGCTCCTTCAGGATCCTGCGCACCAGACCGAACTCATGCGCCATCATGGCCGCTCTCCGCGCACGAGCTTGGAAGCGGCCTCGGCAATCCCGGCAGGCGGCAGCAGCGCAGCGCAGGCGCCGACGGCGGCGGCGGCGCCGGGCATGCCCCATACAACACTCGAGGCCTCATCTTGGGCGATCACGCTGCCGCCGGCATCGGCAATGGCGCGCGCGCCGGCTGCCCCGTCATAGCCCATGCCGGTCAGCACAATGCCGAGAGCGGCGGGCCCGAAGGTGGCCGCGACGCTCGCGAACATGGGGTCAACCGCAGGCCGGCAGAAATGCACTGGCGGCTCGCCGCTGATGCGTATCGTGGGCGCCTTGGGGCGACCAACCGTCATATGATGGTTACCCGGCGCTACGTAGATCGTGCCGGGCTTGAGCGGCTCACCGTCTATCCCCTCCTTCGTCTCGCGCCCGGTGGCCTTGGCCAGCCGCTCGGCGAGGATCGCGGTGAACACTGGCGGCATGTGCTGGGCGACGAGGACGGGAACCCGCGAAAGGGATGACGAAAGCGCGCCGAGAAGGCTCACCAGCGCCTGCGGGCCGCCGGTCGAGCTTCCGATCGCGATCACCCGCGGCGGCACCATGGAAAAGGGGCGCTGCTTGAAGGCGAGTAACCCCTTAGGGACTTCCGCGGGGGCCCGGTCGCCGGCGACAAGGCGAGCCTCCTCGTGCGGCGCCGAGCGCCGTGTGCGCGCACGCCCGAGGGCCTTGATTTTGCGTATCACCTCGCCGCGGAAGTCGAGCGAGGTGGTGATCTCACGATTTGAATCGGGCTTCGGCAGATAGTCGAGCGCGCCGAGCGCCAAGGCCTTGAAGCTGATCTCCGCGTTGCGCTTGGTGAGGGTGGAGACCACCAGCACGCGCACGTCGGGCCGCGCCCGCAGCAGGAGCGGCAGCGCCTCGAGCCCGTCCATCACCGGCATCTCAATGTCAAGCAGGACGATGTCGGGGGCGCTCCGCGCCACGTCCTCCACGGCCAGCCTGCCATTGGCATGACGCGCGACCGTCTCGAGCCCGGGCTCCTCGCCGATCCAGCGCGAGACGAGACCCCGCACGACCGCCGAATCGTCGACGATCATCACTCTAATGGGTCTCTCGCCGAGCGACGGCGTGGCCTCGGCTGGCGCCGGGCCATGCACGCTCGCCCCCTGACTAAGCATGGCCATGCCGGGCTTCAGATCAGCCCGACCTCATGAAACTTGGCTTCGATGATGTCGCGGTCGAAGGGTTTCATGATGTACTCGTTGGCCCCGGCCGAGATCGCACGGGTGATGTGCTCGACGTCGTTCTCGGTCGTGCAGAAGATCACCTTCGGATCGTTGCCGCCTTGCTCCTTGCGCAGCGCAACGAGAAAAGCGATGCCGTCCATCACCGGCATGTTCCAGTCGAGCAGCACCACGTCGGGCATCGACTCGCGGCATTGATCGAGAGCCTCGCGCCCGTTCTCGGCTTCAGTCGCCGAGAAGCGCAGCTCCTCCAGGATGCGCCGGGCCACCTTGCGAATGACGGCGCTGTCATCCACCACCAAGCAGTGTTTCATGCGTTCTTTCCTCCTCGGGCCGTCATCAGACGGCGATTAGGCAGCGACGCCGAACTGGCTGAGATCCAGCACCTTGTCGACATCGAGCACGACCATGAGGCCGGCATCGAGCCGGTGGACGCCGGCGCAGACTTGGCCCCAGCGCTGATCGAGATTGACGGGATTGGCTTCGTAGCTTGAGCGCTTGAGACGCAGCACGGCGCCGACCTGATCGACGATGAGGCCATAAAGTTCGCCGCGTTCCTCGATGCCGACCGCGACCGGCGCCCGTCCGTCGGCACGCGGCGGCAGCCCAAGGCGCCGGCGGAGATCGATGGCCGTGACGATGCGGCCGCGGAGATTGAGCACACCCGCCACTTCCGGCGGCGCGAGCGGCACCGGCGACAGCCCGCGCGGCACGAACACATCGCGCACCCGCTCGAGCCTCAAGCCGAACAGCTGGCCCCCGGCCACCACAGTGACGAAGCCTTCGGTCGCCTGTTCAAGCTCGTTATCCTCTGCGCTCATGCGGCCACTCCCCACCGTCTGCAACACTCATGAAGCGTGGTCATGAGCTTCTGCCGGTCGAACTTGCCGACATAGCTCACGAACCCGGCCGCGCGGCTCTTCTCCACGAGAAGCGGGCTCGAATGGGAGGAGAGCGCGATCAGCGGGATCTTCCCCCAGTCTGGGTCGGCCTTGATGCGCTCGGCGAGCGTGATGCCGTCCATCCCGGGCATATCGAGATCGCTGACGATGAGCTCGAACGAGGCGCCCTTCTCCTTGAGCGCCAGCGCCTCCTCGGCGGATGCGGCGAGCGTAACGGCGTAGCCGCTTGCCGCAAACAGCGGCGCCAGCATGTTGCGGAAAAATTGGCTGTCATCAACGAGGAGAAGCTTGACCTCGCGCGACGCTTCCTCGGGCTTTGCGCCGAGCCGCTGGCCGAGGCCCCTTCCGAGATAGTGCGAGACATCCACGACCTCGACGGCCCTGCCCTTGATGATGGCGGCGCCGATGGTCCCCGGTGCCTCTGAGTGAAGCTCGATTTCGAGCCGTTCCTCGACGATGTCGACGATCTCGTCGATGGCGAGCCCGACGGGGCGGCCGCCTTCGGTGAACACCAGCGCCGGCTGTACGCCCTTGTCGCGTTTTGCGCGCTCCCCATCGATAGAGACGAGCGGCATCAAGGCGCCGCGGTACTGCACCACGTCCTCGTCGTTGCAGCGCTCGATGGCGCCGAGATCGATCTCCTCGAGCCGGGTGATGAGCGAGAGCGGCACCCCTTTGAGCGCCGGCGAGCCTGCACGGAAGAGGAGCAGCGCCGTCTTGCCTTCGTTCGCCACCGTCGCCGAAACGGTCACGCCGTTGGCCGCCTCGCCCGCTTGCCCCTCGACCGAGCCGACCACCGAGCCCAGCGCATTCGGGTCGATGATCATGATGACGCTGCCGTCGCCGAGAATGGTGTTGCCCGAGAACATGCTGACATCGCGCAACAGGCTCGACATCGGCTTCACCACGATCTCCTCGGTGCGGAACACGCTGTCGACCAGCACGCCAAACAGCCGCGCCCCGATCTGGATGACCACGACGGTGAGGATATTGTTGGCGACCCGCTCAAGCGCCGTGCTGGCCCCTTCGAGATGCAGGAGCTGAGCCAGATCGAGAAGCGGCAGGAGCTTGTCGCGCAAGCGAAGCACCGCCGATTCGTTGATCAGCTCGATTTGGTGCCCGGAGGCCTTGCCGGTGCGGACGAGCTCGACCACGCTGTATTGCGGGATGGCGAAACGATGGCCGGAGGCCTCGACGATCAAGGCCGCCATGATCGCAAGCGTCAGCGGGATCTTGATGATGAAGGTGGTGCCCGCCGGCGAGGTCGATTTGAGCTCGACGGTGCCGCCGATCAGCTCGATATTGTTGCGCACCACGTCCATGCCGACGCCGCGGCCGGACACTTCGCTGATGGCGCTGGCGGTGGAGAAGCCCGCCCTGAAGATGAACTTGTTGGTATCGAGGTCGCTCAAGCGGTCGAGCTCGGCCGGCGTGGCGAGGCTATTCTCGATGGCTTTGGCGCGAATCTTCTGCACGTCGAGCCCGCGTCCGTCATCGGCCACCTCGATGACGAAATAGCCCCCTTGCTGATAGGCGCTGAGCTTGATCCGCCCGGTCTCCGGCTTGCCGGCCGCGACCCGTGCGGCCGGGGATTCGAGCCCGTGATCGGCCGAGTTGCGGACCATGTGGGTGAGCGGGTCCTTGATCATCTCAAGCACCTGCCGGTCGAGCTCGGTCTGGCCTCCGGTCATGTCGAGCTCGATCTTCTTGTCGAGATCGAGCGACAGCTCGCGCACCAGCCGCGGCAGCTTCTGCCAGGCATTGGCGATCGGCTGCATGCGGGCCTTCATGATGCCTTCCTGCAGCTCGGCGGTGACGCTGGAAAGGCGCTGCAAGGGAGTCTTGAACTCGCTTTCGCCGGTGCGGCGCACGAGATCGAGCAGCTGATTGCGGGTCAGCACGAGCTCGCTCACCGTCGTCATCAGATGCTCGAGCGTGTCGACGCTCACCCGCACGGTCTGCGCACGGGCTTGCGTTTCCTTGCCGTTGCCATCGGGGGCGCCGGCACCATTGGTCACGGGGCGGCTTGCGGGCTCCGCTTCGGGCTCAGGTTCTGCGCGCCAGGCGCGCTCAATCTCCTCGAGTGCGGCTTGCACGGGCGGCAGGCCCCTACCCTGGCTTTCGGCTGCGCCCGGGGTTTGGCCGAACCTCTCATAGACGGCGGGCGGCGCGACGTCCGCTTCCCCCAGTGCGAGCGTCTGCAATCTGCCGATGAGATCGGCGTCGGAGCCGGGGGGCTCGGCGCCATCGCGCTCAAGCCCCGCCAGGATCTGCTTGATCCGGTCGATGCTGGCGAGGATGACGCTGACGCCCTCGACCGTGACGGGAGCGCCGTCACGGTATTGGCCCATCAGCGTCTCGGCGGCATGGGCCAGCTTGGCGAGCCGGTTCAGCCCGAGAAAGCCGCAAGTGCCTTTGACGGTGTGGACCAGCCGGAAGATGGTGTTGAGCATCTCGGCATTGTTCGGCTCCTGCTCGAAGCGCACGAGCTCGACGTCAAGCTGACCGAGACCCTCGCCGGTCTCGCTCAGGAATTCGCCCAAAAGCTCGTCCATCGCCCACCCCCGGCGCGAATCAGAGGGCGCTCTCGCCCCACGCCTTCGCGCCTTAGACGGAGATTGTCTGAACTCTGGTTTACGTTCCGTTGACCAGCGCAACGATTTCGCCTTGAAGCGGCGGTTTTCCGGGTCAGGCCGCCTTGAGCACGACCTCCCCCTCGCGGGCTTCGGCCGTCACGGTCATGCCCGCCGCCGCCGCGACCCGGCTTGCGTAATAAGGCTGGACCGAGTGGGCATCGACGGCGATCCCGTTGGCCCCTGACAGCAGCAGGCTCACCTGGTCGGTCAGCCGCGCGGCATCCCCCTTGGCCCGCACGATGAAATTGACGTTTGGAGGGCCGCCGGCGATCTCGACGCTGACCGTGCCCCCACGCGGGAGCGCCACGACGCCGAGCGCCGCCAGGTTGAGCAGGAGCTTGACCTTGTTCTTCGGCAGCGTCACCGGCGGCCCTTGCCAGTTCAGCTGATGCTTGCCGCTTCCTTGCATGAACTCGCGGGTGACCTTCTCGGCGTCGCGGAGGTCGATCTCGGCCCCTGCCGATCCCGCCGCACCAAAGGCAAGCCGTGCAAATTGCAGCTTGGCGGAGGCCTGGAAGGCGCTCTTCCGGATAAGGTCCATGGCGGCCTCGCGCATCGCCTGGTCGGACTCTTCGCCGAGCATCTCCAAGCCGTTGGCGATGGCCGCAACGGGGTTGATCACGTCGTGACAGATACGGCTTGAGACGAGCGCAGCAAGCTCAAGGTCGCCGATAGTGGTCGGCTCAGTCATGGCCTCCTCCTTCGCTTCCGCTCTTTCCAGCGGAGATGACGTGGCCCACACCCGGATTTCTGTTACATGGGGGTCGCGCTTCCGCCTGAAGTGCCGCATCGCGGGCGCGAAAAACGAATCAACGTCACAAGAGAGCATTGTGCCTTGTCAGCCCCAAGACACACAACAGCGCCGGTGAGGAGCACAAGCGGGGACTTCGACTTCGCCCGCGCCGCAGCGCTCCTGACCGATGCCGCATCGCGCGCTGGCGCCGCCATCATGGCGCATTTCCACACCACGGCGGGGGTCGAGCTCAAGGGCGACCTGAGTCCCGTGACGCGCGCCGACCGGGATGCCGACGCCATCATCCTCGAGGCGCTGCAACGGCTCGCACCCGAGTTCCCGGCGGTGTCGGAGGAGGCTCGGGGGCCCACCTCAGCCCCTCTCGGGGACCGCTTCTTCCTGGTCGATCCCCTCGACGGCACCAAGGAGTTCATCCAGAGGCGCAGCGACTTCACCGTCAACATTGCGCTCATCGAGGACGGACGCCCGCGCTTTGGGCTCGTCTATGCGCCGGCCCGCGCGCTCCTTGCCGTTACGATTGCCGAAGGCGAGGCGGTCGAGGCTGAGCTCGCGCCGAACGCGGGCGGCGCCGATCTCCATAAGCTTAAGCGGACAAGGCTCAGCGCCCGGGCCGGGAACCCTGACGGCCTGACGGCCCTTGTCAGCCTCTCCCATCTCGATCCCGAGACCGAGGCGTTCCTCGCCAAGCTCCAAATTGCCGAGCGTTCGGGCGCAGGCTCATCCGTGAAATTCCTCGCCATCGCGCAAGGCAAGGCCGACGTCTATCCCCGGTTTGGGCCCACCATGGAATGGGACACGGCGGCAGGTCAGGCCGTGCTCGAGGCCGCGGGCGGCAGTGTCGTCACCGCCACCGGCCAACCGCTGCGCTACGGCAAGACTGAGCAGGGCTTGCGCAACCCAAGCTTCATTGCCTGGGGTCGACGGGTCTGACCTCGAAGGCTGGCCCGGCCAAGCCTCTGGCGTGATCGCGAATGTCGGGCGGCCAAGCCCCGACCAGTTGCCGGAAGCGGTCCTCGTTTCCCGCGAACAGCGCCCTGACCGCCTCCTCGAAGCCGGCTTCGTTCCCCGCCATGGCGGCCATGAAGCGGTAAGCCGCCCCTTGTGACTGGCGAATACGATCCTTGCCGCCATTTCCCCGCCTTACCTCCTCGACCAGCTTGCGCAGAGCAACGGACGCGCCCCCCGGCTGCCGGCCGAGCCAATCCCAATGCCGCGGGAGCAGGGTCACCTCGCGGGCCACCACTCCGAGCTTTGGACGGCCTGGACCGCGGCGAGCCACGCCCGTGGCCCCTCCCGACGGGTCAGCTCGAACCTCCGGCGCTTGCCCAAGCCGCCTTAAGACGTCATCAGGGCGCCCGCGAAAATCCAAATCGATGGGCTCGGCGGTCGCATCGTCGAAGATCAGTATCTGCGCCGTCTCGTCGGCATCGAGCGCGGCCTTTGCCGTCAACGCGACCTGTGCCAGGGCTCCCGAGGCAATGCGGGTCGAGCCCCGAAAGGCCGTGCAGCTTCGCCACTCGTCCATGGTCAGGCACCTCGTGTCAGAGTCAGCCGTAAGTTTTACCCGGGTGAAATAGGCGCGTCAATATCATCCGGATAAATTTATTGGCAGGCGAACGCACACGCGGCCCTCAGCGGCCCCGCAACTTGGCGAGCCACAGTTTCGTAATAGTTTTGGCAAATCATAGCGGCCGCCCGAGTCGGCAGGCCACCCGGCGCGGGCCCAAGAGGCAAGGTGATGCATCTGAAGTTCTCTTTGACTGCCGCGCTGGCGACGATTCTGCTCGGCTTGGCCCCGGCCCCGGCATCGGCGGAAGATGGGGGCGCCTCTCAGCCGGCACCCCCAACCGAGCTCGCCCAGGCCGACGGCCCCATGGTCATAACGCCGCAGCCGGACCCGAACCGCCATCATGCGGTCAATCCCGACGCTCAGCCCCCGCTCCCTCCGACCGACCAAAGCACCTATGTGCCGCCGCCCGACCAGGGTGATCCGGGCCGGCCCTACGAGGTCGCGCCCGGCGCCCAGCAGGCCTATGTCCCGCCGGAAGCGCAGAGCAAGGGCACGTTCTCGCTGGAGGAGATCAATGAGACGGGGCACCGCTTCTTCGGCCGCGTCTCCATGGGGTTTGCCCAGGCGGTGGAATACGCCTTCCAGCGCGCCGGACGGCCTAATGGCTATATCCTCGGAGAGGAAGCCGGCGGCGCCTTCATTGCCGGTTTACGCTATGGCGAAGGCACGTTGTACACCAAGGATGCTGGGGACCACCGGGTCTATTGGCAGGGCCCCTCGCTCGGCTACGACTTCGGCGCCGAAGGCTCAAAGACCATGGTGCTGGTGTACGATCTGCGCAGTCCGGCCGAGATCTTCAACACCTATGCAGGGGTGGATGGCTCGGCCTATTTGGTCGGCGGCGTGGGCGTCACCTTTCTCACCCGCGACCATGTCGTACTTGCGCCGATCCGCTCAGGCATAGGACTGAGGCTGGGTGCCAATATCGGCTACCTGAAATATACCCGCCAACCCACCTGGAATCCGTTCTAGTTTGGCGGTAAGGAAGCTCGGCGGAGGGCTTCTACGCGTGCAGCGCCGAATTGGCGCCACGTTTCCGCTTAGGCTTGCCCGAGGAGCGTCGGCTTTGGTGACGCGTGGGCGCTGAACCGGGGAGCGCTTGGTTTTGATGATCAACGCGTTGATGTTTGGAGCACTCGGCTTCCTTTTGGGATGTCTGATTGCGCTCATGCTCGCGCCCCCGCTGTGGAACCGCGCCGTGCGGCTGACCACGCGCAAGCTCGAAGCCACCATGCCCATGTCGCTTGCCGACATCCAGGCCAACAAGGATCAGCTCCGCGCCGAGTTTGCCATCGATCTGCGCAAAGTGGAGGTCGCGCTCGACAAGGCGAAGGAAAAGGCCACGCGCGAGCTGATTGAGGCGAACAAGCGCCGCGTGGAGATCGCGGTGGTGAACACCGACCTCGCCGCCGCCAAGGCGCAGCTGCAAGAGAACGAGAATGCCAACCGTGTGCTGCAGCAGACAATCAAGCGGCGCCTGCCCGATCTCGACAGCCGCCTGAAAGCCGCCAAGAAGGCGCTTGCCGAGCTCGAGTCGGTCAACGCCGAGCTCCGCACCACCGTCGCCTCCCAGTCCGAGGCGCTCAAGACCGCACGCACCACCTTGCACAATCAGCGCTCCGACATCGAGCGCTTGCGCATGGCGTTGGAGAGCGGCAGCGGCACAGGCGTGCGCGGCCTCGGCAAGGCCGATGCCCGCACGCTTGCCGAAAGCCAGCGCTTGAGCGCGGAGCTGTCCAAGACTCAGGAGGAACTCGAGCGCGCCAAAACCGGCGCCCAAGAGAACATGCTTCTCCGCCGCGAGCTTACGCGGCTCACCTCGCAGATCCTTGCCGTGGCGCGGGCGCAAGGGGGGGGGCCGATCCCGCAACGCATGGCTATGGAGGTTACCCAGACCTATACCGAGTTTGGCGACATGCCCGAGCCGCAAGCGCCCGAGCCAGAACCGGAGCCCGAGTGGCATGAGGTGCATGCCGGGAACGGTTCCGCGCGCGAGCCGGAAACGGCCGAGAGCGCTCTTGCGGTCGATGCGGTGGCGGCCGGGATGGGCCGCGCGACGACCAGCGAGGAGTTCGCCGCTCCCGCCGAGGAAGAGGCGGAAAGCGAGGCTGAAGAGCCCAAAGGACCGCTGGCGAAGAGGTTCGCGGCCCGTAGGGAAAAGCGGCGCGTCCGCAAGGCAGGCGGCGGCGGGAGTCTCAGCGACCGGCTGCGGGGCCTTGTCGCCGATAGGGCCGAGACCTGACCTGGTCTACGTTTTTAGGTTTGCAGGAAGCTCCGGGAATCACCCTTAAGTCTCAGCGCCGTCAGCCGATCGGTGAAGACCGCGCCGGTATCGATGCCGATGCGGTTTGAGCGTGTTACCGGCGCTTTCCCTGGCGTGTGCCCATGCACCACGATCTTACCGAAAGGCTCGGTGGAATCGAGAAACGGGGCCCTGATCCAAATGAGATCGGCTTCGACTTGCGCGGCAAGCGGCACGGCGGGCCTGATGCCGGCATGGACGAAAAGATAGTCGCCGAAGGAAACGTTGAGCTTCAAGCTCTTGAAGAAGCGGAGATGCGCCTCGGGAAGGGTCTCGGCGAAGGCTCTGCGCCATGTTTCCGGCGGCGGCGCCAAGCGATTGAGCCGCTCGGTGTCGACGCCATAGGAGGCCATGGTCGCCTCGCCGCCATTCATCAGCCAATGCTCGAGCCGCGCTGCATCGTGGAGAAAATCGAGCAGGATCGCCTCATGATTGCCCTTGAGGAAATGTGCGTCGAAGCCCTGCGGCAGTCCGCCGAGCAGTGTCTCGACCACGCCCCGGCTGTCGTGACCGCGATCCACGTAGTCGCCGAGAAAGACCAGCGTCGACCGCTCGCCGTCGCTCGACGCCCGCGCATCGGTCTCGATCTGGCGAAGCATGTCAGCAAGCAAGTCGACCCTGCCGTGAATGTCACCCACGGCGTAGAGGAGCTGACCCTCTGGCAGTGTCGGATGATCCAAGCGTGGCGAAGCCGAAAGCGACACGGCGCAACTCTAATCCAAACCGCGGCGGGTCCAGCCTCCAATCTGGGTGCTAACCCGAGATGGAGTTGCGGGGTGGGAAAGATCCTGAGCATGGCGAGCCCGGCTTTAGCTGGCTGCTCTCGGACTTACCGACAGCTCATGGTAGAGCTTCGTCGGCAAGCCGAACACCGTGGTCACGCAATCGGTCCTGAGCCCGATGAAGAGGACCATCTCGCCGTCGCGGAGCCGGTCGTCCTCGGTGATGACGTAGAGCGCTTCGATATTGAGCGGCGGCAGCCCCTTGAGTTCGGCCGCGCGTTGCTCGAAGGCCTTGAGATCGTCGCCTGCGCGGTAATCGTATTTGGCGTGCACCTGCTTGATGGCGGCGAGGATCTCACTTTCACTCTTGCACACCGCGGGCGTCGAAACCGGTTCGTCGCCATTAAAATAGGTGGTGCCGTGCTCCTGGACGAGCGGCCCAAGCTTCTCCGAATAGGCCTTGAACCCGGCGAAGCCCATCAGGGCGCCGGAAAGCAGTAGCCCTGCTAAAATTCTTGTCCAGGTTGGCATCGTCACGTCCCGTGCCCTCGAAGATGGCTTTAGGCCGCTCGCCGGCTATATTACCGAATCTACCTCGCAGATCACCGTGTCCCTGTGCCCGCACTCGGGGAGTTTATATCCTATAGTCTCGCCGGTACGAGTGTCGATTATCCGTGACGGGCAGCCGATGCGCCAGACCCGCCAAGGCGTGTTACGATGCTCGTTGTCCCACTTCATCTCTAGGTCCATGCCGGCTCGCTGGCATTGAGACCAATCGGTAAAGTCAGGATTGAGTGATGGCATAGGCTCTGCCGCTGGACTGAGCTGCAGCCCTTCCACAGGGTCGATAAGCGGAATCTCGTGCCGCTGGCAGACCATCATCGAATTCTCGGTTACCCATTGAATATTCTCGACATGGGTGAAGGCGGCGTTGGGGTCCGGGTTGGCTGCAATCGACACCTTGCAGGCGATGACCACCAGGATCGGCGGGATGTGTATGCCCATGGTTACGCCCCCCGTTCGAGCTGGGCGCCGCTGGAGGGCGCGACCCAACTAGCGCTCCAGGCGAGCGCCAGGTCCTTGCAGAGGATGGTGTTGAGCTTCTGAGGCGGCGCGGTTGGCGGCTGCTTGGTTTCTTGGGCAGAAGCTTGAGTAGAGAGAAGCAGGCTCGCCGTCGCGGCCAGGGTAAGTGCAGTCAGCATCGATAGGGCCTCCTATTGGAGTTGGTCGGTCAGCACCGCTACCTTCCAGCCCTTCCTCCGGACCGGAAACTTGCCCTTGACGCATTCCTCCTATGTTGCAACGCGAAATGAGACGTTGGGGTTACAGAGCACTGGCGACCACCCCGCAGGCCCCACAAGACCGGAGCCCTCGTGACGGTATGGCTATAAGCCCATGCGTTTGCGCCTCATTTTCGGTTCCAATCGCACGTTGACGAGGCTGGTTATACATTCGAGCCGTACCAGCCATCTCGCAACTGCAATGTTGCACTGCAAAATACTGATTCGCAAGTCATACTCAGGGTAAGCCTAATGTTCCCAATCGGATAGAGCATCGCAGCAACACCTGTCAGACTTTTGTCCGGCTCCGCGCCAATTGGCGCGCGAATGTGCTCAATTTGGCGGCAAATTTGGAATGTGAGGCCGATATAGGCACCCACTTTGGAACGGGCTCTGATGCTGGATAGGCCCTTCGAACCGCACCCAGAGGGTGGGCATTTTGTCGCTGCCGTCACCAATCGCGCGCCGGCGGGCAAAGTCGCGGACGCGCGGCGTGATGGCTGCTGAGAAAAAATGAGGGCGGCCGGTGGCCGCCCTCGCCGTCCATCGGCTCGACTTCGGGCCCTACCGGAATTCCTCCGGGATATCCTCATACGCCCCGGGCGCCGAACGGCTGGTAGGGAATGTTCGGGTGGGTCTTGAGCTCGTCCCAGACCTGGTCTGGACCGGGGTGATGTAGAGACCGATCCAGCCATTGTCCTGCCCGGAATACCGGCCGGGCGACGTCTTTAGGTCTCCGCGGGTAGGCGCCGCGCCGTTGAAGACGATGTCGTATTGCTCGCCCGGGTCCCACCACAGATCGTAAAGCGCTGGGATCTTCAAGTTCTGGTCCTGTCCAAGCCAGGTGTCCTTGGCCGTGTACAGCGTCTTGTAGTTCTTGACGCGGATGCCGCCGAAACTCTGGTCGTTGAAGTAGACGAA
>DASYIU010000182.1:0-3190 GCA_035997285.1 Methyloceanibacter sp.
AGGCAATATAGTCTATAGTCGTGATGATGTCAACGCGGACCTTGGCCCGTTCCGTGTGTGAAAAGGGGCCACCCGTAAATTCAAAAGGGACCAGCCATCGCGGGAAGCGATGGAAAGGGGCCAGTACCACCCCCGGCAAAAGAACATATTGCGAACAGAGAACATATCGTGTACATTGCTCGGGCAATCAAGCAAAGGCCTCGCCGGCCCCCCGATTCGTACGCCATAAGGAGCGCGAACATGGCTCAAGCTGCCCTGCGTGTGGTCGAAAGTCCCTCCATGGATAAGTCGAAAGCTCTCGATGCCGCGCTCTCCCAGATCGAGCGCGCCTTCGGCAAGGGTTCCATCATGCGGCTCGGCAAGAACGACAAGTCGATGGATGTGGAAACCATCTCCACCGGCTCGCTCGGGCTCGACATCGCGCTCGGCATCGGCGGCCTGCCGCGCGGCCGCGTGGTCGAGATCTACGGGCCGGAATCCTCCGGCAAGACCACGCTCGCGCTGCACTCTGTCGCCGAAGCCCAGAAGAAGGGCGGCATCTGCGCCTTCATCGACGCCGAACACGCGCTCGACCCGATCTATGCGCGCAAGCTCGGCGTGAAGGTCGACGATCTCCTGATCTCGCAGCCCGATCACGGCGAGCAGGCGCTCGAGATCGCCGACACGCTGGTGCGCTCCGGCGCGATCGACATCCTGGTGATCGATTCGGTCGCAGCCCTCGTGCCGCGCGCCGAGCTCGAGGGCGAGATGGGCGATGCCTTGCCCGGGTTGCAGGCGCGGCTGATGAGCCAGGCGCTGCGCAAGCTCACCGCCACGATCAACAAGTCCAACACCATGGTGGTGTTCATCAACCAGATCCGCATGAAGATCGGCGTGATGTACGGCTCGCCGGAGACCACCACCGGCGGCAACGCGCTCAAGTTCTACGCCTCGGTGCGCCTCGATATCCGCCGCATCGGCGCCATCAAGGAGCGCGACGAGGTGATCGGCAACCAGACCCGCGTCAAGGTGGTCAAGAACAAGCTCGCGCCGCCGTTCAAGCAGGTCGAGTTCGACATCATGTACGGCGAGGGCATCTCCAAGATGGGCGAGGTCATCGATCTCGGCGTGAAAGCGGGCGTGGTGGAGAAGTCCGGCGCCTGGTTCTCCTACGACAGCCAGCGCATCGGGCAGGGGCGCGAGAACGCCAAGACGTTCCTCAAGAACAATCCCGACATCTCATCCAAGATCGAGGCCTCGATCCGCCAGAACTCGGGCCTGATCGCCGAGCAGATCCTCGCCGGCGAGAAGGAAGAGGATGACGACGACGAGGCCGCCGAAGCCTAGCGCCGGGCGCCATGTCCCACTCCCGGTGAACCGGAAAGAGGGTGGCGCGCGGCCGCGGCGGGCCGGGTGAGGGCTTCTCTCATCTGTTGGAAAAGCGCATGGCGGGGAAGGCGGTCGCGACTAGCAGCGCGCTCGGCCTTCATCCGCCCTCGGGAGCCGCCGGTGTTCGAAGGCGTAGCGGCTGCCGCGCCGCCCTCTCCCCGCCATGCGGGGCGGGGGTTTCGCGCTTTTCTGGACAGTCCCGACCCCCGTCGCTAAATAAGCCCTTGGAAAACAAGCGATCTGACGCTTCGCGCGTCATGACGGGCGGGCGGCGGGAGTCCTATGAGCGGCGTCAACGACATCCGGTCGACCTTTCTGGACTACTTCCGGAAAGAGGGTCACGAGGTTGTGGCCTCGTCCCCGCTCGTCCCGCGCAACGACCCGACGCTGATGTTCACCAATGCCGGGATGGTGCAGTTCAAGAACGTCTTCACCGGCCTCGAAAAGCGCCCCTATAGCCGGGCCGCTACGGCGCAGAAATGCGTGCGCGCGGGCGGCAAGCACAACGACCTCGACAATGTCGGCTACACGGCGCGTCATCTCACCTTCTTCGAGATGCTCGGCAACTTTTCGTTTGGCGACTACTTCAAGGAGCGTGCGATCGAGCTTGCCTGGAACCTGATCACCAGGGAGTTCGGGCTGAAGAAGGACAAGCTCCTCGTCACCATCTTTCACACGGATGACGAGGCAGCCGCTTACTGGAAGAAGATCGCGGGCTTTTCGGACGACCGCATCATCCGCATCGCGACCTCGGACAATTTCTGGGCGATGGGCGAGACCGGGCCGTGCGGTCCGTGCTCGGAGATCTTCATCGATCGCGGCGAGCATATCTGGGGCGGACCGCCGGGCAGTCCGGAAGAGGACGGCGATCGCTTCCTGGAGTTCTGGAATCTCGTCTTCATGCAGTTCGAGCAGGTGACGAAGGAGGAGCGCGTGGCCCTCCCGCGTCCCTCGATCGACACCGGCATGGGGCTCGAGCGCATGGCCGCCATCCTGCAGGGCGTCGACAGCGTCTTCGAGACCGATCTGTTCCGTCATCTGATCGATGCCACCGCCTCCGCCCTCGGGCACGGACCGGACGAAGAGACCACCGCATCGTTCCGGGTCATCGCGGACCATCTGCGCTCCTCGTCGTTCCTCGTCGCCGACGGTGTGCTGCCCTCGAACGAAGGGCGAGGGTATGTGCTGCGCCGCATTATGCGCCGTGCCATGCGTCACGCGCAGCTTCTGGGCGCGAAAGATCCGCTGATGTGGAAGCTCGTGCCGACGCTCACGCGCGAGATGGGGCAGGCCTATCCGGATCTTGTTCGTGCCGAGCCGCTGATCACCGAGACTCTGAAGCTCGAGGAGACACGCTTCCGTCGCACGCTCGAACGCGGCCTTGCGATCCTCGACGAGAAGAGCGCCTCGCTCAAAAAGGGTGACATGTTCGACGGCGAGACCGCGTTCACGCTCTACGACACCTTCGGCTTCCCGCTCGACCTGACGCAGGACGCGCTGAAATCACGCGGCATCGGCGTCGACATTGCCTCGTTCACCGACGCAATGGAGCAACAGAAGAAAAAGGCGCGCGCCTCATGGGCGGGCTCGGGCGATACCGCGACGGCGGCGATCTGGTTTCCGCTGCGCGAGAAGCTCGGCGCGACCGAGTTCCTCGGTTACGACACCGAGACCGCCGAGGGCGTCGTCACGGCGCTGGTAGCGGATGGCAAGGAGGTCGCCGAGCTGAAGGCCGGCGAGAGCGGGCAGGTGGTGGTGAACCAGACGCCGTTCTATGGCGAATCCGGCGGTCAAATTGGCGACACCGGCATCATCAGCGGCG
>DASYIU010000183.1:0-7767 GCA_035997285.1 Methyloceanibacter sp.
GCGCCCGGCGTGAAGGTGACGCTGCGCAATTTCGGCCGCGACCGCCGAGGCGCTCGGCGTGCGCTACGACATCATGCCGATCCACGATGCCGTGGACGGATTCACTAAGAGCCTGGCGACGATCTTCGCCGGGGCTGCAGCGGATGCAACGGAAGAGAATCTGCAAAGCCGCGCGCGCGGTGCTCTGCTCATGGCCATCTCCAACAAATTCGGGCCGATCGTGATCACCACCGGCAACAAATCGGAGGTCTCGGTCGGCTATGCCACGCTCTATGGCGACATGAATGGCGGCTTCAATCCGATCAAGGACCTCTACAAGGGCCAAGTCTACGCGCTGGCCCGCTACCGCAATAAAGCGCGGCCCAAGGGCTCTCTCGGGCCGCTCGGCATCGTCATTCCGGAGAACGTGCTGACCAAGGCGCCGACCGCGGAGCTGAAGGCGAACCAGCGCGATCAGGACACGCTGCCGCCTTATGACGCGCTCGACGACATTCTCAATTGCCTGGTCGAGCTCGAGATGCCGCTGCCCGAGATCGTCGCGCGTGGGCATGCGCCGGAGCTGGTGAAGAAGGTCGAGCGCATGCTCTATCTCGCCGAGTACAAGCGGCGGCAGGCGGCGCCCGGCGTGAAGATCACCGCCAAGAATTTCGGCCGTGACCGGCGCTACCCCATCACCAACAAGTTCCGCGAGAAATTGTGATGGCCGTCACAGTCAGATTTGCGCCGAGCCCTACGGGTCGGATCCATGCCGGCAATATCCGCACCGCGCTCATCAACTGGATGTTCGCCCACGCCACGCACGGGCGGCTTATCTTGCGGCTCGACGATACCGACGCCGAGCGCTCGACGGAAGAATTCGCGAACGGCATTCGCGAGGATCTCAGCTGGCTCGGGCTCGACTGGGCGGAGGAGGTGCGTCAGTCAGACCGCTTCACGCGTTATGACGAGGCCGTCGAGAAGCTGAAGGCAGGTGGCCGGCTCTACCCCGCTTACGAGACGCCGGAAGAGCTTGAGCTCAAGCGCAAGCGTCAGCTGGCGCGCGGGCGGCCGCCGGTCTATGACCGCGCCGCCTTGAAGCTGACCCCAGAGGAGCGGGCTGGCTTCGACGCCGAGGGGCGCAAGCCGCATTGGCGCTTCGAGCTTGAGAGCCGCGACGTCGTGTGGGATGACCTCATGCGTGGGCGGCAGCATGTGGATGCTGCCTCGCTGTCAGACCCGGTGCTGGTCAGGGCCGACGGCACCTATCTTTATACGCTGCCGAGCGTCGTCGACGACATCGATCTCGGCATCACCCACGTCATTCGCGGCGAGGACCATGTGGTCAACACCGCGCCGCAGATTCAGCTGTTCGAGGCGCTATCCGCCACCACGCCGGCCTTCGGTCATCATAGTCTCCTGGTCGGGGCGGAGGGCCAGGCGCTCTCCAAGCGCGACCGCTCTCTGTCGATCGAGGGGTTGCGCGAGGAGGGGATCGAGGCGCTGGCGGTCACCACCTACGTCGCCACCTTGGGCACGTCAGACCCGGTCGCGCCGCACGCGAATCTCGATGAGCTGGCGCGAGGTTTCGAGTTCGGCAAGCTGTCGCGGGCGCCGGCGCGGTTCGATCCCCACGAGCTTCGCCTGCTTAACGCCAAGGTCCTGCATATGCTGCCCTTTAGCGTCGTGGCCGGGCGGCTTAGCGCCATGGGGGCGGGCGGTGGCGAAGCCTTCTGGCACGCCGTGCGGTCCAATCTCGCGGTGCTGGCCGATGCCGAAGTCTGGTGGCGGGTGGTCAACGGGCCGCTCGCACCGGTGATCACCGATGCCTCGATTTGCGAGCAGGCGCTTGCGCTGCTGCCCCCCGAGCCTTGGGATGGCTCAACCTGGGAGCGGCTGGCGGCGGATGTGAAGCAGGCGACGGGCGCCAAGGGCAAGGCTCTGTTTCAGCCGTTGCGGCTTGCGCTCACCGCCCGCGAGCATGGGCCCGAGCTCAAGCACCTGTTGCCGCTGATCGGGAAGGCCCGCGCGACGGCGCGACTCGAAGGCAAGACGGCGTGATGGCCGGCCAAATCTCCCTCTCCCCAGCGGGGAGGGCCGGCGTGAGGGGGTCATCAGGAGCCATTTCATCAATCCCTCACCCGCGCCTTCGCAAAGCGCGAAGTCGCGACCTCTCCCCGGAGGGGAGAGGTAAAACTATTGCGGTGCCGGGGCGGGCGGGGTCTTGATCGTCTTCTTGGCGATCGTCGACTGCCCCGCCGCGGGTTGGCCTGCCGCAGGTTGTGCGGCCGCTGCCGGCGCGGGTGGCGGGGGTGGCGTGACCGCGGCCGTGGGAGGCGCCGGAGGCTTTTGCGCCGGGGGAACGATCTTAAGCTCTGCCTCGGGTGAGGCGGGAGCTGCGGGCTCGTTGCTTCCGGTAACCTCGAGATTGAGCTGCGGGGCGGCGGCCTGATCGCCGGGCGCTGCCGCAGGGGCAGCGGCTTGAGGAGCCGGGGCCGGCGGCGCGGGAGCTTTCCCCTTGCCCTTACCCTTCACCGGCTTTGCCGCGGCTTCGGCTTCGGCGCGCTTGTTGGCCGCCTCGATATCGGTCGGACTGTATTCGACCTGCTTGCACGAACAGCCCTTGACGTACTCCTTGCGATATTTCAAGGCCACCGGAAGATCCATATAGGCCGAGCCGTTCAACGAGATGGCCTGCTCGATCTCTTGGCCCGGGTTGCGATAGACGTAGAGCTCGGCCGGGGCCGCGCAGGTCGATTGGCATTCCTGCGCTTCCTGCCCCAAGTGGCCCGAGTAGGTCGAATAGCTGATCGGATAGAAGAAGCCGTCGCACAGCCGCACGCAGACCGAGCGGTACCGGCCGTTCGGATCGATGCTGCGATAGACCGGAGTCTGGGGCTGTTCCTCTTCCTGCTCTTGGCCGCCACCGAAGAAGTCGAGCAGTCCGCCGCCTCTCTTCGGGGCCACGCGGCCGCCGCAGCCGCTGCGCGCAAGCGCATCCATGAGCTCAGCCTGGCGCCGCTTGTTCCCGCCGCCGCCGGTGACCGCCTCGCGCTGCTGCTGAAGCTGGCCGAGCTGGCGCCGCGCATCCTCGACGCGATCGTTCATCTTGAGGCATTGGGGGCTGCGCACGAGAGCCTTGCCGAAAATGAAGAAGCTCTGGAAGCAGCCGGCATCCTCCATGGCCGCCTGGGTGCCTTGGAACACACGATCGGCTTGGGCAATCTGCTGGTCGATCCCAGGCAGCGCATCGCGCCCCGCCCCGCCGCCGCCTTGCGCCGATGCGAGATCCTGCTGGAGCTGCATGCAGCGGATCTGCTGGTCGCTCGCGCCTTGGGCGAGAACGAGGCCGGCGCCGCCCACGATCCCTATGCCGCATACAGCGAGCACGGCAAGGCGCAGGCCGCCGATCGACCGCACACACGACGCGATCACGCGCCGAAGATTGCGATGGATGCTCACGATTGGTTCCGATCCCCGGGGAGCCACGGCCGCATTATGCGCGGTTAAATTCGGCGGTCAATGCGGCATCAATAAGATGGCTTGCTTGACGCTTTCGCCAATCGGAGCCATAAGCGGCCCCAAGATGATGCAAAAGCAACCCATCCTTATGATTTTGTGCGGCATCATTCCGGGCTAGCAACAAAGCTCGCCCGGGTCGTTCCCCCTTTAACTATCACCTCTTTACTCGCGAACGTCCGGCGGGCCTCAAGCCGAAGGGGCTGGGTCAGTGGCGCTTAAGCTTTACAACACGCTCACCCGCGCGAAGGAGGTCTTCGAGCCGCTCGATGCCGCCGATGTGCGCCTTTATGTGTGCGGGCCGACGGTCTACGACTTCGCCCATATCGGCAATGCGCGGCCGGTCATCGTTTTTGACATTCTTTACCGGCTGTTGCGGCACCTTGCTGCTCGAGGGGAGTGGGACGGCGGGAAGGGCAAGAGCGAGGTCACCTATGTCCGCAACATCACCGACGTCGACGACAAGATCAATGAGCGCGCCGGCCAAGACTATCCCGACCTGCCGTTGAACGAGGCAATCAGGCGCGTCACCGAGAAGACCGAGGCGCAGTTCCACGCCGACATGGCCGCGCTCGGCGCGCTCGATCCGAGTGTCGAGCCGCGGGCGACCGAGCACATCGATCAGATGAAGGCGATGATCGAGCGGCTCATTGAAAACGGCTGCGCCTATGTGGCCGAGGACCATGTCCTCTTCGATGTGGCTTCCATGCCCGACTACGGCAAGCTGTCGGGGCGCTCGCTCGATGAGATGATCGCGGGCGCGAGGGTCGAGGTCGCACCCTATAAGCGCGATCCGATGGACTTCGTGTTGTGGAAGCCGTCGAAGCCCGGCGAGCCGTCATGGGCTTCGCCCGCCGGCATCGCTGCGCCGGGGCGGCCAGGCTGGCATATCGAATGCTCGGCCATGGCCGACCGATGGCTATGGGAGGAGGCGAGACCTAAGCTCTCGGCAACCGGACTGTCGCGGCCGCATATGTTCGACATCCATGGCGGCGGCATCGACCTCGTCTTCCCCCACCATGAGAACGAGATCGCGCAATCGCGCTGCGCCTATGGCACTGAGATCATGGCGCAGATCTGGATGCATAACGGCTTCCTCCAGGTCGAGGGGGAGAAGATGGCGAAGTCGGCCGGCAACTTCGTCACCGTGCATGAGCTGCTCGCGACCGACAAATTTGGCGGACGGTCGTGGCCGGGGAGTGTGCTCAGACTCGCAATGCTGCGCACGCACTATCGACAACCGATTGATTGGACAGTGAACGCATTAGAAGAGGCATACAAGGAACTTCAAAGTTGGGCCATTGCGCTCGTCAATACCGAAGGTATGCGTCGTGCGCTTGGGCAGAGAGGGCTAGGAGAACTCCCCGGGCCTGCTGATGAGATTGTCGCCGCTTTGTCGGACGATCTCAACACGCCCAGCGCAATAACAGAACTTCGCCGGCTGTATTCCAATCTTCGTGAGCAGCCATCTGCCAGCGTCGCACTGATGCAGTCTTGCGAATTTCTCGGGCTCCTACGTGCAGATCGATTGTTCGCTTACAACACTTTTCACGTTGGTACAGGCGGCAGGCTGATCCCCTTCGGTCTAAGGCGGTACCTCGACGAAATTCAGGTTGCCATTCTGAACGAGCAGGAGGAACGGCAGCGGGCGTTGATCGCGGGCCTCCGGGGTAGCGGTGTGGAGGTTAAGGCGCATGCAGATGGTGCGATTGAGTATGAGGTCATTGGGAACGCCATAAACATTGATGAGCGGATTGCAGCACGCAGCGCCGCGCGTAGCGCCAAGAACTTCAAGGAAGCCGACCGCATCCGCGACGAGCTTGCCGCCATGGGCATCACGCTCAAAGACGCCAAGGACCCCAAGACCGGCGAGCTCACCACCACCTGGGAGGTCGCAAGATGACGCGGCGTGCGCGCACGAACCCCTCTCCCACAAGGGGAGAGGGGAAAAGGAGGACGCGATGACGCCGTGTCTGCACTTCCTCTTCGGCGTGGTGTAGGAAAGAGCAATGGCCCGGACCCGCCTCTCACTCTACGACACGACGCTGCGCGACGGCGCCCAAACCCATGGCGTCGACTTCTCGGTCGAGGACAAGTGGCTGATCGCACAGCAGCTCGACGTGCTGGGGCTCGACTATATCGAGGCGGGCTATCCGGGGGCCAACCCGACCGACACGCGGCTCTTCGCCGAGGCGCGCCCGCTCGGCCATGCGCGGCTTACGGCGTTCGGCATGACCAAGCGGCCGGGCCGCTCGATCGCAAACGATCCGGGCTTCCAGGCGCTGCTTGCCGCCAAGGCCGAGGCCATCTGTCTCGTCGCCAAGACCTGGGACTTCCATGTCGACGTCGTGCTCGGCATCAGCCGCGAGGAAAATCTCGCGGCAATCAAGGAGTCGGCCGGCGCGATCGTCGCAAGCGGGCGCGAGGCGCTCATCGACTGCGAGCATTTCTTCGACGGCTACAAGGCCAATCCCGATTACGCGCTGTCCTGCGCCAGGACTGCGTACGAGGCCGGCGCAAGCTGGGTCGTGCTGTGCGACACCAATGGCGGCACACTGCCCGAGGAGATCGAGGCGATCGTCAGCGAGGTGGTCAAGCACATCCCCGGCGACCACCTCGGCATCCACGTCCATAACGACACCGACAACGGCGTGGCCAATTCGCTGGCGGCGGTGCGCGCCGGCGCCCGCCAGATCCAGGGCACGCTCAACGGGCTCGGCGAGCGCTGCGGCAACGCCAATCTCACCTCGATCATCCCGACCCTGATGCTCAAGTCCGATTACGCCGAGCGCTTCGAGACCGGCGTCACGCCGGAGAAGCTCAAGCACCTGACGCACGCCTCGCGCATCCTCGACGAGGTGTTGAACCGCGCGCCCAACCGGCATGCGCCTTATGTGGGCGAGTCCGCCTTTGCGCATAAAGGCGGCATCCACGTCTCCGCCGTGCAGAAGGACCCGCGTACCTATGAGCATGTACCGCCCGAGGCGGTCGGCAACCGGCGCAAGCTGCTCGTCTCCGATCAGGCGGGACGCTCGAACATTCTCGCCGAGCTCGACCGCATCGGCATCGCCATCCCCAAGGACGATCCGCGCATCGGCCGTCTCCTTGACGAGGTGAAGGAGCGGGAGGCGGTGGGTTATGCCTATGAGGCGGCTGACGCGTCGTTCGAGCTGCTTGCCCGCCGCATGCTCGGCAACGTGCCGCAATTCTTCGAGGTGGATTCGTTCCGCGTCATGGTCGAGCGCCGGCACAATGCCGATGGCGATCTCGTCACCGTGTCGGAGGCGACCGTCAAGGTGCGCATCGACGGCCAGACGGTGATGTCGGTCGGCGAGGGGAACGGCCCGGTGAATGCGCTCGACAATGCGCTGCGCAAGGATCTCGGTCCCTATCAGGGTTTCATCGAGGACCTCGACCTCGTCGACTACAAGGTCCGTATCCTGAGCGGCGGCACCGACGCCGTTACCCGCGTCCTCATCGAGAGCCGCGACGGGGTGGGGAACCGCTGGTTCACCGTGGGCGTGTCGCCCAACATCGTCGATGCCTCGTTCGAGGCGCTGCTCGATTCCATCAATTACAAGCTGATCCGCGACGGCGCGCCAACGCCGTAACGGCAATCAGAACTTGGCGGTGACCTCGGCCTCGGCCTGCGCCTCAGCAGCGGCCGGACGGGGCGCGAGCGCTTTGTCGATGGCGGGAATGATGTCGTCGACGCCCTCGACCACGAGCACCTTGAGCTCGAGGCCCGGGCGGATGAAGCCCTCGGCGCTCATGCGCCGGAACAGAACGAGCACCGGGTCCCAGAAGCCTTCGATATTCACCAGCACGATCGGCTTGGAATGCCGCCCGAGCTGCGACCAGGTGAGCTGCTCGACAAACTCCTCGAGCGTGCCGAGGCCGCCAGGCAGCGCCACGAAGGCGTCTGACTTGGCAAACATCAGCTGCTTCCTCTGATGCATGTCGTCCACGACGATGAGCTCCTGGGCCTCGATCAGCATGTGCTCGCGCTCGCTCAGGAAGCCCGGGATGATGCCGGTGACGTGGCCGCCATGGCGGAGGGTGGAGCGGGCGGTCTCGCCCATAAGCCCCAGGCTCCCGCCGCCATAGACAAGGCCGATCCGCGCCTTCGCCAGGATGCGGCCAAGCGCGCGCGCGGCCTCGGCAAAGGCCGGATTTCGGCCAGTTCCCGAGCCGCAATAGACGCAGATATTCTGAAGACTCGAAATGGCGTGCATGTCCTTCATGGTCTCATCTGCCACCCGGCTTCGGCGG
>DASYIU010000184.1:0-9436 GCA_035997285.1 Methyloceanibacter sp.
ATGTTGTCGATGTCCATGAACAGGCGCTCGGGCGCGAAGGCCTGCTCGAGGCGGCCGTAGAGCGCCTGGGTAAAGCCAGGGTCGTCGCCGCGCCGGTAATTGATGAAGATATTGCCGTTCATCCCCTGCCCCGCACCTCAATTCCGCGAGACTGAAGCTTAGCGCAAAGCGGCGAGCCTCGTCACCGCTGGCGAACCCCTGAAAGAAGTGGTGCGGACGGAGGGAGTCGAACCCTCACGGCCTTTCGGCCTCAGGATTTTAAGTCCTGTGTGTCTACCAGTTCCACCACGTCCGCGCCTGCTCCGGCCCGCCAAGCCCGCGCCAGGGAACTTGCAGGCACCGTCAGGCCGGGAACAGCGCCTTTGGCTTCTCTTCCGGCGCCTCGTCCTCCTTTGACCAATCCTCGGTCTCTCCTACAACCTCCCCATGCTCGGCCTCGAGCGCGCGCCCGTCCTCGGCGCTCGCTAAAGACGGCCTGACTTCGAGGCTCGCCCTGATGAGCAGGAAGAGCACGATCGCGTTAAGGAGGTGCCAAGCGAAATGGGTGCCGGTGGCACGGCCTTGCCATTTGATCTCATCGCAAAGGGCGAGATCGAGGGACCGCAAGGTAATGGAGACGGCGAAGATCGCCGCGGCAACGAGCACATAAGGCGCGGCCGTGAGGCGCCGCTCCTCCATGAGGAGGCCGACGACGATCAGCGCGGCCAGCCCCGGGAGATAGAAGAGGCTGCCGTTCAGGCAGGCCTTGACGCCTTGCACCTCAGGCCCTGGGACGCCGATCCCCCCGTCCCAGCATTTGACCTGCATGGTCGCCGCCATGATCGCCGTGAAGCCGATCACGAGCAGTACGGTGAAGCCGGGCGCCACGCCGATGAAGCGGTTCAGCGCGAAGCCGAGATAGACCAGCATGAACACGCCGATGGGGATGACGTCGGCAAGCTCCGTTCCTTGGGTGGCGAGCAGGTGGAAGGCGAGGCTGCCAAGGCCGATCAAGAACACGAGTCCGACGAACAGATATTGGTCGGCGCTCCGCTCCTCGCGCGGACGCCACAGCACGAGCTGCAGCCCGATCAGCGCGGCAAGCAGAAAGGCGACATTGCTGATGGCGTTGATGGGCTCGCCGAGCAGCGTTTCGTTGGTGCCGCGCTCGCAATAGAGGAAGACGTGCTCGCCTAATGACATGGTCTCAGTCCTTTCCACCGGTTACCCAGGAAAGAGGCCCTCCCTTGCCGGCGGTTCGGCTGCCGGATCTCAGCGCTCGCCTTTTTGCCGTGTCTCAACCTGATGCGCTTCGCGTATCTTTAACGCAAATCGCAGGCCCCGATGTAGGGCCGTCACGCGAAATAATGGAATTTTGTCGCGATGCGGCGATTGCCGTGATGCGGCCACGTCAACGCAACGGTTGGCTTCCTGAGACGCTGCGATGAGCCGGTGAGGCCGCCCCGATCATTCCGGCGGCGAGGCGTCATCTCCTGAAGGCGCTTCCCCCTGACCGTCGTCCGGCACCGTGTCCTCTTCCATCGGCGCCTCCTCGACATCGGTGCCTTCATCCGCCGGCAGGCCGAGGCTCTTCTTGCAAGAATCCTCGTAGCCTTCATTGGCGTTCATCAGATCCTCGAGCGTCGGGTAGGCCTCGGCGTCGGCGTCGCTGATCTCCTCCTTGTGCATCTTGGTCAGCATGTCGACGTCCTTTTGGGTGAGCTTGGCTTTGTTGAGCTCGCCCGCGACGCAGTCACAATAGGACTTCGGCGTGACCTTGCCGGCCTCAAACCCCGGCTCCTCGGTGACGTTGGGGTCCCCCGCGCAGGCGGCGACAAAGGTATCGGTGTTGAGCTTCGCCGCCGGCGCGGCCAAGGCCGGCAGGGCCCCGATCACGAACGCCGCGCAAGCGCCAAGCCAAATGCAAGCACGCATGGCATACATGTTGTCTCCTCCCAAAGCGCGTTTTGGCGAGCTGGCCTCGCAAGTGGGCTGATCATACCGCATCACTGGAGCTCAGGCATCCGCTCGCGCGCCGCCTCCCTTTGCCAACGAGGCAAATCATACCGGGCGCCCAGAAGCGACGGGATGTGCTCCAAGCGCGCTGGCTAGCTTAGCCCTTGGCTTTCGGCAGATCGAGCTTGATATTTAGCTCTTTCAATTGCTTAGGGGTGGCTTCCGAGGGCGCCCCCATGAGCAGGTCCTCGGCCTGCTGGTTCATGGGAAACATCACAACCTGGCGCAGATTCTCCTCACCGCACAGCAGCATAACGATGCGGTCGATGCCCGGCGCGATCCCACCATGGGGCGGGGCGCCATATTGCAGCGCGCGCAGCATTCCGCCGAAGCGCTGCTCCAGCTCCGCCTTGGAATAGCCGGCAATGGCGAAGGCCTTCTCCATGATCTCCGGCTTATGGTTCCTGATCGCGCCTGAGGAGAGCTCGACCCCGTTGCACACCACGTCATATTGGTAGGCGAGGATGTCGAGCGGATCCTTGGTCTCGAGCACCTCGAGCGCGCCTTGCGGCATGGAGAAGGGATTGTGGGAGAAGTCAATCCGCCCCTCCTCCTCGTTCCACTCATACATGGGAAAGTCGACGATCCAGCAAAAAGCGAAGCGGTCCTTCTGCGTGAGCCCAAGCTCGTTGCCTATTCTGACGCGCGCGCGGCCGGCGAAGTCAGCCATCTCGCTTGGGATGCCCGCCACGAAGAAGACGGCATCGCCGATTTTCAAGCCCAACTGTTGCCGGATGCTTTCAGTGGCACTAGCTCCGAGATTTTTCGCCACAGGGCCACTGCCTTCAGCAATTTCACGTGGTCCTAGCTCTACTGGCTTGGCCCTTTGGCTACTAAGCTCGGGTGGCAGGATCGGCTCGAATGTCTCTCCCGTCGCCCCGCTGGCCCGATAGAAAATATAGCCGAGCCCCGGCTGCCCCTCGCCTTGGGCCCAAGTATTCATGCGATCGCAAAAAGCTCGATTGCCACCGCCCTTGGCCGGGATCGCCCACACGCGGGTGTTCGCGTCCATCTCGATCATGCCGGCGAACAGCTTGAACCCACCGCCGCGGAAATGCTCGGTCGCGTCTTCCATCTCGATGGGATTGCGCAAGTCCGGCTTGTCGGTCCCATATTTCCGCATCGACTCGGCGTAAGGGATGCGCGGAAATTTTTGCGTCACGGGCTTGCCCCCGCCGAACTCCTCGAACAGGCCGCGCAGGATCGGCTCGACCGTGTTGAACACGTCCTCTTGCGTGACGAAGCTCATCTCGAGGTCGAGCTGGTAGAACTCGCCGGGTGAACGGTCGGCGCGGGCATCCTCGTCGCGGAAGCAGGGCGCGATCTGGAAGTAGCGGTCGAAGCCCGCAATCATGATGAGTTGCTTGAACTGCTGCGGCGCTTGCGGCAGCGCGTAGAACTTGCCCGCGTGCACGCGCGAGGGCACGAGATAGTCGCGCGCGCCCTCAGGTGAGGAGGCCGTGAGGATCGGCGTCTGAAACTCGAAGAAGCCAGCCTCGCGCATGCGGTGGCGCAAGGACCAGATGATGGCCTGGCGCTTCATGATGTTGTTGTGCAGGCTCTCGCGGCGAAGATCGAGGAAGCGGTATTTGAGCCGCGTCTCCTCGGGGTAGTCGGGCTCGCCGAATACCGGCAGGGGCAGCTCCTTGGCTTCCGAAAGGACGTCGAGGGCCTTGATCCTGACCTCGATCGCGCCGGTGGGCAGGCTGGAATTGACGGTCTCTGGCGAGCGGGCCACCACCTCGCCGTCGATGCGCACCACCCATTCAGGCTTCAGCGTCTCGGCTAAAGCGAAGGCCGGCGATTTCGGATCGGCGACAGCTTGGACGAGCCCGTAATGGTCGCGCAGATCGATGAAGAGAAGCCCGCCATGGTCGCGCAGACGATGCACCCAGCCGGAAAGGCGGACGGTCTTGCCGACGTCCTCTTTGCGAAGCTCGCCGCAAGTATGGGTGCGATAGGCGTGCATGGCTTGGGAATGGGGCCTTGGCGAAGGCAAGGCGGGGGTTTCGCGAGTGCCGCGGAACAGCGCATGGGACGCCCTCCCTTGTCAAGGCGAGCGCAAGGCTTAACGCGCCGGAACGATGGGCTCGCGTCCCTTGTTTCTCCTTTGAGCGACTATTGATTAGGAGAAACGCCATGCCACGGTTCTACGCAAGCGCAGCGCTCTGCGCGACACTGACGATCCTCGCCCCTTGCTTCGGTTCTGACCGGCTCTTGGCGGCCTCGCCTGGCGGTGCGGCCGACAGGCCCGAGCACTCCGTACCTCAGGGCAACGATCCGCCTGGGGCCGACACTGGCGCGCAAGAAACCCCTCCTCCGGCCGGGAACAAGGACGTGATCCCGCCACCTCCCACCGGCGATGAGGGCATCCACGCGCAAGTCCCTAACCCCAACGCCGGATCGGATCAGGAGGTGATTCCTCCGCCAGACACACCGGATGGAGCCAAGTGACGAGGAACGAAGCGAGTCGGGGGACGTTTCACTGACAGGGGCAATGAGGGAGACCCGACATACTCAACATCCTCAAGACGCTTCCCATAAGAACGCGCTTACCGCTGGCAGCATGGACTGTCGCGGCCCTGGTGACGCTCTTCTCGCTGATGTCCTCGCTCGTGCACGCCCCTCTGGTTTCCGGTCACGCCGTCCCGGTCGCGGAGCAGGCTACTCAGCCAGGAAATGCGTCACACCAGGCGAGACTTTAAGATTGGAACCGATCACCATCGCCCGCCGAGGAGCCCCGCTAAAGCGTCGTTAGTACCTCGCCTCGGGCGATAAAGGACGGGATGACAGCATATTTGCCGCCTAGCGCCCTTGGCCTTGCGCCGGGGCATGGGCTATACCCGGCCTCCATGAACCTCATCTCGCGTAACGAAGAATTGGCCGAGGCATGCGCCCGGCTCGGCTCCGCGCCCTTTGTCGCGGTCGACACCGAGTTCATGCGCGAGCAGACCTTCTGGCCGAAGCTGTGCCTCGTTCAGCTGGCATCTGACGGCACCGAGGTTCTCGTCGATAGCCTGGCGCCCGGCCTCGATCTCACCCCCTTGTTCGAGCTCATGGTCAACGAGCGGGTGCTAAAGGTGTTTCACTCGGCGCGGCAGGACGTGGAAATCGTTCATCATTTAGCGCGCGTGATCCCTTACCCGATTTTCGACACCCAAGTCGCCGCCATGGTGTGCGGCTTCGGCGAGGCGGTGAGCTACTCCATGCTGGTAAAGCGGCTGCTCAACCGCAACCTCGACAAGACCTCGCGCTTCACCGACTGGAGCCGGCGCCCCCTCTCGGAGCGCCAGCTCATTTATGCGTTGGGCGATGTGCTCCATCTGCGCGACCTCTTCCCGAAGTTGAAGGCGCAGCTCGACGCGTCGGACCGGGAGAGCTGGCTGAACGAGGAGATGGCGGTGCTTACCGACCCGGCCACCTACGAGTTGCATCCCGAGCAGGCCTGGAAGCGCCTCAAGATGCGCATCAAGACGTCGAAGGCGCTTGCCGTGCTCATGGAGCTTGCCGCCTGGCGCGAGCGCGAGGCACAGACGCAGGACGTACCCCGCGCCCGCATCCTGAAGGACGAGGCGCTCTACGATATCGCCAGCCAAGGGCCGCGCACCGTGGAGGATCTCGGCTCTCTGCGCACGCTGCATAACGGCTTTGCCCGCTCCATGCGCGGCCGCGCCGTGCTCGAAGCCGTGTCGCGGGGGCTCGAGCGCGACCCCAAGACCGTCCCGCCCATCGAGCGGGGCGAGCCGATGCCGCCGGAGGCCCAAGCCGTAGTTGATCTGTTGCGGGTGCTGCTCAAGGCGACCGCCGGCCGCCACGGCGTGGCCCCGAAGTTGATCGCCACCAGCGATGAGCTCGAGGAGATCGCTCGCGGCGACAATGCCGATGCTCCGGTTTTGCGCGGCTGGCGTAGGAAGCTGTTCGGCGACGCCGCCCTTGCGCTCAAGCGCGGCGAGCTGGCGCTTGCCATCAGGGAAGGCGAGGTCGCGGTGCTGGCGCCCGAGGGATCAGCGGCGCACGAGCCAAAGGACGAAGCTTAACAACAGGCTGATGATGACCGCGGTGGTGACCGGCACATAGACGACGAAGCCGCCGTGATCGACCACGAGGTCGCCGGGAAGCCGGCCGATCCCGAAGCGCACGCTGAGAAAAGTTAGCACCCCCACCGCGACTAGAAACCCAATCGGCTCGCCGACGGACTTCAACATCACCTGCCCTCTCTGCGGCTGGCGATCCGCATCCTGACCGTGGCGCGGACGTCGGGGGGCAGCTCCTCGAGCGCGTCGAGTAGCCCCTTCAGCTCGAAGCGAAGCCCGTGGATCTGATCGATGAGGTTGAGCAAGACCGGCACGTCGTCCTCGGCGAAGCCGAGCTCGTCCTCGAGATTGCAGATCAGCGCGGCGCGGGCGAGGTCGGCGTCGGAGAAGGCTTGCGCGGTCTCGCCAATGGTCTTGCCAGCGGGCTTGATCCAACCCTGCATCACCCACACCCTGAGCCGGGTGACCGTCAAATGCTGGACCCGCGCCACCACGTCCCGCTCGCTCAGCATCAGGCCTGCTCCTTCAGCTTGCGCCGCGGATCGTAGCGGTGGCTCTCCCGCCATCTCTCCGCGAAGCTCTTGAGGTCCTCATCGATCCGCTCCGGCAGCATGACGGTGAGCTTGACGAGCTGGTCGCCTGAGGCGCCGCCCTTCGCCTTGATGCCGCGGCCTTTTAACCTCAGCGTCTGCCCGGTATTGGAGCCTGGCGGCACCGTGGCGAACACGCGGCCGCCGATGGTCGGCACCTCGATCTTGCCGCCGAGCACCGCCTCGTCGAAGGTGATCGGCACTTCCACGGTGATGTCGTCGCCCTCGCGCTTGAACACAGGGTGCGGCTTGACCCCGATCTCGATCAGCGCATCGCCTGGCTCGGCCCCGCCAAGGCCGGGATTGCCCTTGCCTTTGAGCCGTAGCACCTGTCCGTCGCTGACGCCTGCGGGAATGGTGACGTCGAGCGTGCCGCCGTCAGGCAGCGTGATGCGCGTCTTGGTGCCGTTCACCGCATCGAGGAAATCGACGTCGAGGCGATATTGCGCATCCTGGCCGCGCATGGCGAAGCGTCGCCCGCCAGCGCCGCCGCGCATTCCGCCGCGCTCGCCGAACAGATCGCCAAACAAATCGCTGAAGGCGCCGATGTCCTCGTAGCCGGCGCTCGAGCTATAGCGCTGCCCGTCCTCGCCACCGGCATATTCGCGATAATAGCGCTGCTGCGGCTTCTCCTGGCCGCTCGCGTCGATCTCGCCGCTGTCGTAGCGCCCGCGCTTCTTCTCGTCGCCGACGATGTCGTAGGCGGCCGTGATCGCCTTGAACTTCTCCTCGGCCACCTTGTCGCCCGGATTGAGATCGGGGTGCAGCTTCTTGGCGAGCTTGCGATAGGCTTTGGTGATGTCCTCGGCGCTCGCGCCGCGCGCCACGCCAAGAACGGAATAGAGGTCGTCTGCCATCTGCCTATCGAAGGGCTGGAGCGAATAAGGAGCCGGACGCAACGTCCATTGTCATTGCCCGGGTAACCCCGGCCTAATGAATATTCTCAGTCGGTGGTTACTGGATTCCCGCTTTCGCGGGAATGACAATCTCAGCCGAGCCGATCGATTCCCTTAAGCCATAATGATTTGGGAAGGGAGCCTTCGTCCAGCAAGTCCGGTCAGCTCGCCGCGAGCTGAAACGAGGAGCCGACGCGGATCTCACCCTCGCGGTCGAGCAGCCCTGCGAGTTCCTTGAAGCGACGCTCCACCCGCTCGCCTTCGAGGTTGGAATAGGGGTCGGGCAAGGTCCACACCAGCCGGTTGCCTTCATAGCTGATCGGCGTATTGGTCAAGACACCCGGCATGGCGGCCGACACCATATGGGCAGCGCGGAAGGCTGCCCCCAAGATGCGCGCCCGCTTCAGCATGTCCTTGTCGACGAGCTCGATCAGCTTCTGGCTCAGCTCGTCTTTGACCAGCCCTTCATTGCGGTAATAGACGGTGAGCGCGAGGAAGGCGCGGCCCGGATGATCGACGCCGACAAAGGTGCCGTGGGCGACGAGATTCAGGCTCTGGATGCCCCGGTAATCCGGATGCGCGCGCCAGCCGATATCCGAAAGCAGGCAGGCCGCGTGGCGAAGCCGCCTCAGCTCCGGCGTCTCCACGGGCCCCGGCGCCCGGAACAGCGCGTCGGTCCAGAAGCACAGCTCGTAGGCGCTGTCGATGGAGCGCGAGTAACGGCGCGCGATGTCATCGCAGGCCGCAATCAGCGGGTCCTTGCTCTTCTCGTCTTCGCCGAGCAGGCTGTAGAGCAGGCCTTCGCGGATACCGAAGACCGAAACCACCACAGAGCGCGGCTTCATCTGCCGGATGAGCCGTTCGAGCACGAGAGCGCCATAGGGAATCGTCTCGCGGCGGGCGCTGGATATATCGCGGATGCCGGCCAGCGAGCTCTGCGATTGGTGGTCGAGCAGAGAGGCGAATTTGAGCGCGTCGTCGGCATTGATGCGGTAGTTGTGCATCACGCTCAAAGGATAGTTGGTCTGGGTCATGTGCAGGCGCGCGAGCGCCCGCCAGGTGCCGCCGATGGCGTAGAAGTCGCGGCCCCTTCCCTTCTCCAGCCAGTCCACCTTGGCAAGCTCGGCATCGACGATCTCGCGCGCCTTTTTGAGGCTGCCGCCCGACGCATCGATCAGCCGCAAGCCCCCGAGCGGCAGCGTGGCGGCGTCAGACAGCCTCCCGCCCCGCACATCGATCAGCTCGAGGCTGCCGCCGCCGAGGTCTCCGGCAAAGCCGTCGGCCGCATGGATGCCGGAGACTACGCCCAAAGCGGCAAGCTCGGCCTCCTTGGTGCCGGAGAGAACGGTGATCGGCCGGCCGAGGATGCGTTCGGCCTGGACGATGAACTCAGGACCGTTGGCGGCCTCGCGCGCGGCGGCCGTGGCGATGACCTCGACATGATCGACGCCGAGCTGCTCGATCAGGGCGCGAAAGCGCCTGAGCGCCCGGAGCGCGCGGGCCACCGCGTCGGCAGCGAGCTTGCCGGTCGTGGCGATCGACCGCCCGAGCCCGCACAGCACCTTCTCGTTGAAGAAAGGCCCCGGCGCCCGGCCGGCGGCCTCATAGACGATCAGCCGCACCGAGTTCGAGCCAATGTCGACCACCGCGACCGGGCTCTGATGGTTGCTCAGGAGCATGGCGGCAAAGCGCGATGCGCGTCAGCCCGTCTCGACCAGGCGCGTGAAGCGCGGCGGCATGTTCTCGGGCAGAGACGTGCCGCGGCCGGACAGGCTCGGATTGGTCATGAAATAGTCCTGAGCGCTAAACGGCTCCTGGTCCTTTTCTGGATAGAGGCGCTCTGAGCTTCCATCGGGCCGTACCCGCCAGCTCTGCAGATTGTCCTTCAGGTTCGCCACCATGATCTGGTCGAGAATCTGCT
>DASYIU010000185.1:0-12392 GCA_035997285.1 Methyloceanibacter sp.
TGACCACATAAGTCTCAGGTACCCCATAGACGCCGAAATCGATTGCCGTGCGCCCCGAGGCATCGGCGCCGACGCGGGTGTAAGGATTGCCGTAGCGGCCGAGGAAGCGCCGGGCCGAGCCCGCGTCGTCCTTATAGTCGATGCCGTAAAGCCTGATCCCCTTTTGCTGGGCGAGGGCCACGAGCAACGGATGCTCGGCCTGGCATTCGACGCACCAGGAGGCAAAGACATTGACGATGGTGAGCTCGCCTTGGGCGAGATCTGCGCTTGCCAAGCCCGGCACGTCCTTCCCGTCTGCGCCGCCGAGCTCTGCGAGCGGGGGGAGAGCGAACTCCGGCACCGGCTTGCCGAGCAGCGCCGAGGGGAGCAGCGAAGGATCGCCGCCCCTGAGCGCGTACCAGAAGAGCCCGGCGAGGGCCGCGAAGATCACAAATGGAAGGGCTGGCGCGAAACGCCGCAGGGGAGGCTGTCGCGTCAATTCGGTCATGGCGTGCGCTTCCGCGGCGGTTTCCCGGGGGCGCCAGCTTTCGACTTCGCCGCAGTGGTAGCCGAGCGGCGCCTGATCCCTCGCCGCTCGAGATCGGCCAGGATGCGCCGCTGCTTGCGGTCGTCTTCGACAACGGCGAGCGCCAGCGCTGCGATGACAACGAAGGTGACACCATAGGCGCTGAGGATGAAGACGGCGTGCGGGCCGAGGTCTGGCATCGGTGCCGGCTTACGCTTCGACCAGAGCGGCACGCTCGACTTGCGTCTGCTGCAGAGCGCGCACGCGGCGGCGTAAGATCTCGGCGCGCATGGCGATGAGATGCAAGAGCACGAAGAGCAGCGTGAAGGCGATCGCCATGACGAAGAGCGGCGCCAGCATGGAGGGATCGATGGTGGGACCGCCCAGGCGGAAGACGCTCGCCGATTGGTGCAGCGTGTTCCACCAATCCACCGAGAATTTGATGATGGGCACGTTGATAGCCCCGACCAGGGCAAGGATCGCTGCGGCGCGGCCGGCGCGGCCCGGCTCCTCGATCGCCTGCCACAGTGCAATCAGGCCGAGATAGAGCAGGAACAGCACGAGCACCGAGGTGAGCCGCGCGTCCCACACCCAATAGGTGCCCCACATTGGCTTGCCCCAAAGCGAGCCGGTGACGAGCGCGACGAAGGTGAAGGTGGCCCCGATGGGGGCAGCGGTCTTGGCGGCGACGTCGGCGAGAGGGTGGCGCCAGATCAGCGTGCCAAGGCTCGCCACCGCGATCAGCATATAGCCGAACATGGCAAGCCACGCGGCGGGCACGTGGATGAACATGATCCTGACGGTTTCGCCTTGCTGATAGTCGGGCGGCGCCACGAAGAAGGAGAGGTAAAGACCCACCCCCAGCAAGAGGAGCGTGAGCACGGTCAGCCACGGCACCAGGCGGTCGACAAGGCTCAAAAAACGCGTCGGGTTGGCGAGGCTTGCCATCGGTTTGGTCTAATTTATTTGACGCATGAGCGCAATCATGGGCTGGAGCGCGGCGCAGTGGGGGTCGCAGACTAGGCTTCTCGTTCAGTTCAGGTATAACACTCGCCGGAATCCGGGCAATTTTCGGAACGGCAATTGCGCGATGTGGAAATTTCTGGCCGCTCTTTTGTTGCTCGGCCTGTGGTCGTCAGCAGCGTTCCCCCAGCAAGGCAACGCCGGCGCCGCCGCTTCCTATCGAAAGCATGCCGTGGAGAGCGAGCCCACTGGCTCCAACCACGCCATCTCCTCGAGCGAGGATGCAACCGAGGGCGACGCCGTCGAAATTACGCCCTGCGTGAAGGGCGCGGGCTGGGGCGGAAGCCTGCGCTATCATGCCTGCGCGGCATGGGCTTACGCCTTCTCCACGACCGAGCGCGCCATTGCCATTTTTGCCGGCGTGCTGACCCTCTCCACCCTCTTGCTTTGGGTTTTCACCATGCGGGCGGCGAATGCCGCACGAGGGGCCGCCAAGCACATCCCGGCGGTGGAGAGAGCCTACATCTTCATTCAGCCGAGCGAGAAAGGCGGATTTTTCGGGCCAGGCGAAAAGACCGTGGCCTTCGTCGAGGTGCAGAATTTCGGATCGACCCCGGGATTTCTCGAGACCCTTTATGGCGAGTTCTCGCCGACCAAGCCCAACGGAAGAAAGCCGCGATACCATCCGTCCAAGGGCACCAAGTTCGCCGTCGACGACATCATAGGGAAGTTCGACGTGCCCACCCCGCTTGACCAACGGTTCGAAAGGTCAGGCGTCGAGCCGGTCTATTTTTTTGGCTATGTCGAATATCGAGACATCTTCAAGCGGCGGCACACCAGCAGGTTCTGCGCTCTGCTCAAGCCCGTGGAAGGGACGTCAGCTCTCGCCGGCGAGCGGGCCTGGAGCAGCTGGGACTGAGGCTTGTTTGAGCATGATCTTTTCGGAAAACCGGTACCCACTTTTCTAAGATCATGCTCTAGCGAAGCGCGGTGCGCAGCGCCGCCGCCGCGGCGATCGGCGCCAGCACCATGCTCGCCAGACTCAAGCCGCACAGCATCAGGAAGGGCGGCCAGGGCGAGGCGGGGCTGGTGACGGCTGCCGACGCGGTGGCCACGCCAAAGATCAGCACCGGCACATAGAGCGGCAACACGAGCAGCGCGAGCAGGAGCCCGCTTCGCCGCAAGCCCAGCGTCAGGCTCGCGCCTATTGCCGCGACGAAGCTCACGGCGGGGGTGCCAACCAGCATGGCGAGAACGAGCAGCGGGCTCGCTGCCGGTGGCAGATTGAGGAGAAGCCCAAGGACCGGCGCGAGAAGGGCGAGAGGCACGCCGGTCGTGATCCAATGGGCGAGGCTCTTGATGGCGGCGACCAGCGGCAGCGGTAAAGGCCCGGTGATGAGCACGTCGAGCGCGCCGTCCTCATAGTCGTTGTGGAAGATGCGGTCGGCCGAGAGAAGACCGGCAAGGAGCAGCGCGACCCACAGCATGCAGGGCGCGATGCGGGCGAGCAGGTTGAGGTCGGGCCCGAGCCCCAAAGGCGTGATGGCGATGACGACGAGATAGAAGCCAAGCGCCGTGCCGATGGCCCCGCCCTCGCGCCAGGCAAGCGTCACGTCGCGGGAGAGGAGGGCGAGCGCCGCTTTCACGAGACGCGCTCCAGGCCGAGGGTGAGCTTCCCCGCGAACTTGGTTTTGAGCGCCACATGGCTTGCGATCACGCCGATGCCGCCCGCTGCCAGGTGATCTTTGATGGCCGCGTCGAGCAGCTTGATCGAGGAAACGTCGAGCGAGACCGACGGCTCGTCGAGGAGCCAGATCGGACGCGGCGCGGCGAAGAGGCGCGACAACGCGAGCTTTCGCTTCTGCCCGGCGGAAAGGAGACCGGCGGGAAGGCCGGCAAGGGGGGCGAGCCCAAACGATTTAAGGGCATCGCGGAGCCTGCCGCGGCCGTCTCCCAGAAATTCGGCCCAGAAGGCGAGGTTCTCGCTGACGCTTAAGGCCGTCTTGGCGGCGTTGGCGTGGCCGACATAGTGGCAAAGCTCGGGAAGCGATGCATCGGGACCGGCATCTGTGAGGCTGAGCCGCCCCGCTTCGAGCGGCAGGAGACCAGCGATCTGCCGCAGCAGGCTCGTCTTGCCGGCGCCGTTCGGGCCGGTGACCAGCAGCGCCTCGCCGGGCGCCAGCGCAAAACTCAACCTATCGAAAAGCACCCTGCCGCCGCGCTGGCAGCTGATCTCATGGGCGGCGAGGCCGATCCGTTCAGGCATTTGCTCAGATTTTGCGCATGTTGAGACTGCGAGCGGCAGGGCCAAAGCGGATTTCGCCCCGGCGCGCTCTCTTCGCGTCATTGTCTCGTTGCCGCAAGGGCTTTTATATAGGCCGGGCGCGCCGCCAAGAGCCAAGGGGTCCTGGCCCGCCAAGACGGAGGAAGCCTCCTCTTAAGGCTTCCTGGCCACGCCCTTGCATGCGCTACCACAAGAGCGGCAGCGCTTTTTCGAAGGAGAGCCTCGTTGACAGCGGCAATTGAAACCTCGCTCGACAGCTTCAAATGCCGGCAAACCCTCGCCGTCGACGGCGAGAGCTACGACTATTTCAGCCTGACCGAGGCCGAGACCAACGGGCTCGCCGGGATCGGCAGCCTGCCCTTCTCGCTCAAGGTGCTGCTCGAAAATCTGCTTCGCCATGAGGACGGGCGCACCGTCACGGCGGACGACATTCGCGGGGTCGCGCTCTGGCTCACCGAGCGCAAGAGCGATCGCGAGATCGCCTTCCGCCCGGCGCGCGTGCTGATGCAGGACTTCACCGGCGTTCCCGCCGTAGTCGATCTCGCGGCCATGCGGGACGCGGTCGCCAGGCTTGGCGGCGACCCCAAGAAGATCAATCCACTCGCTCCCGTCGACCTCGTCATCGACCATTCGGTGATGGTCGACGCCTTCGGCTCCGACAAGGCCTTCCAGATGAATGTCGAGAAGGAATACGAGCGGAACGGCGAGCGCTACGCCTTCCTGCGCTGGGGGGCGGGAGCCTTCGACAATTTCCGCGTGGTGCCGCCCGGCACCGGCATCTGCCACCAGGTCAATCTCGAATATCTGGCGCAGACGGTGTGGACCAAGGAGGAGGAGGGGAAGACGCCGATGGCCTTCCCCGATTCGCTGGTTGGCACCGACAGCCATACCACAATGGTCAATGGACTCTCGGTGCTCGGCTGGGGCGTGGGCGGCATCGAGGCCGAGGCGGCCATGCTCGGCCAGCCGATCTCCATGCTGATCCCCGAGGTGGTGGGCTTCCGCTTAACCGGAGAGCTCCGCGACGGCGTCACGGCGACCGATCTGGTGCTCACCGTCACCGAGATGCTGCGGCGGGCGGGCGTGGTTGGCAAGTTCGTGGAGTTTTTCGGCGTGGGCTTGAGCAATCTGCCGCTAGAGGACCGCGCCACCATCGCCAACATGGCGCCGGAATATGGCGCGACCTGCGGCTTCTTCCCCATCGACAAGGATACGCTGGCGTATCTGAAGGCGACGGGCCGCAAGCGCCGGCGCATTGCGCTGGTCGAAGCTTACGCCAAGGCGCAGGGCCTGTTCCGCGACAGCGACACACCGGACCCGGTGTTCACCAAGACGCTGGCGCTCGATCTCGGCGAGGTGGTGCCCTCGATTGCCGGGCCGAAGCGCCCGCAGGACCGCGTGCCGCTCACCCGCGCCGCTTCCGCCTTCGCCGAGGCGCTCGACAAGGAATACGGCAAGGCCGCCGAAGCCGGGATACGGGTGCCGGTGAAGGGCAAGAATTTAGACCTCGGCCATGGCGACGTGGTCATCGCCGCCATCACCTCCTGCACCAACACCTCAAATCCCTTCGTCATGGTCGCGGCCGGCATGCTCGCCAAGAATGCCGTGAAACGGGGCTTGAACGTCAAGCCGTGGGTGAAGACCTCGCTGGCGCCTGGCTCGCAGGTGGTGACCGATTATCTGGAGGAGGCGGGCCTGCAGAAGGACCTCGACCGGCTCGGCTTCAATCTCGTCGGCTACGGCTGCACCACTTGCATCGGCAACTCGGGACCGCTGCCCGAGGAGATCTCCCACACCATCCACGAGCATGGGCTTGCCGTTGCCGCCGTGCTCTCCGGCAACCGCAATTTCGAGGGACGCGTCAATCACGATGTGCGCGCCAACTATCTCGCTTCGCCGCCGCTGGTGGTGGCCTACGCGCTGGCTGGCTCGATCACGGTCGACCTCGCCACTCAACCGCTCGGCACCGGCGCCAAGGGCGAGCCCGTCTATCTCAAGGACATCTGGCCGTCGTCTAAACAGATCGCCAAGGTGGTGCGCAAGGCGGTGAAGAAGTCGATGTTCAAGAAGCGCTACGGCGATGTGTTCCGCGGCGACCCCGAATGGCGCAAGATCGAGGTGAAGGGCGGTCTCACTTATGGCTGGGACGCGCGTTCGACCTATGTGCAGAACCCGCCTTACTTCACCGGCATGTCGAGTACGCCCGCGGCTGTCACCGACGTCGAAGGCGCCCGCATCCTCGGGCTGTTCCTCGACTCCATCACCACCGACCATATCTCGCCGGCCGGAGGCATCACGCGCGGCAGCCCGGCCGGGCACTACCTCACCGAGCACGGCGTCGCCGTCCACGACTTCAATTCCTACGGCTCGCGGCGCGGCAATCACGAGGTGATGATGCGCGGCACCTTCGCCAACACCCGCATCAAGAACATGATGGTGCCGGGCGTCGAAGGCGGCGTCACCGTCCACTATCCGTCGGGCGAGCGCCTGGCGATCTATGACGCCGCCATGCGCTATGCCGCTGAGGGCGTGCCGCTGGTCATCTTCGCCGGCAAGGAATATGGCACCGGCTCCTCACGCGACTGGGCGGCCAAGGGCACACGGCTCTTGGGCGTTCGCGCGGTGATCGCCGAGAGCTTGGAGCGCATCCACCGCTCGAACCTGATCGGCATGGGCGTACTGCCGCTCGTGTTCGCCGAGGGCATGTCATGGAAGTCGCTCGAGCTTAAGGGCGACGAGACCGTGGCCTTGCGCGGCTTGAGCGAGATCAAGCCCATGCAGTGGCTGGAGGCCGATCTGACCTATGTCAGCGGCGAGAAGCGCGCGGTCCCGTTGCGCGCGGCGATCGATACGTTCGATGAGCTCGACTATTTCCGCAACGGCGGGATCCTGCATTACGTGCTGAGGTCGCTGGCGAGAGAAGCCGACTGAGACGCGAGGCGGGCGGCTCAGGCAGCCTTCACGCGCAGAATCCAGCGCCGCGAGGCCACGAGCGTGAAGACGATTTCCACCAGTCCTAACGGCCAGGCCCCTTGCAAGAAGGCGTAAACCCCTGCAAGCGCGCAGGCCACAGCGAACTCCAACACGAACCAGGTGCTGCGGTCCTCAAGCGCATAGCAAACGAGCATCAGCGTCGTGGCAGTCAGGCCAAAGAGAGAAAGAGCATCCATACGTTGGCTTGAGCCAGGGCCTACTTGGCCAGCTGGAGCAGGGCCGAGCTGCGAAGCTCGGACCAGGACTGCGTGAGGACCATGTAGGCGCCTTGCAAGGCGAGGGCGGCCATGATGGTGGCAACCGCGACATCGGGCCAGCCGGTGTCCGTGCCGAGCACGCCGAGCGCCGCCAGTAGCACCGCGAGATTGCCGAGCATGTCGTTGCGCGTGCAAATCCAGGCCGAGCGCATGTTGGAATCGCCGCCACGATAGGCATAGAGCAGGCCGAATGAGGCCGCGTTGGCGAGCAGCGCGGCAGTGCCCACAGCGCCCATGGTGAAGGCATAGGGAACAGTGCCGTGCCATATGTGCCAGGCGGTGACCGCGACCACCCACACCCCGAACATGCCCATGGTCGCGCCCTTCAACAAGGCGGCAAGAGCGCGGTAGCGGAGCGCCATGCCCACGACGAACAGGCTGATGGCGTAGTTTCCGGCGTCGCCGAGAAAGTCGAGAGCATCGGCTTGCAGCGATGCGGAGCCTGCCGCCATGCCGGCCGCGACCTCGACCGCGAACATCGCCGTGTTGATGGCAAGCACGGCCCACAGAACACGCCGGTAGCCTCGATCGCCGCGATGGGTGTCGACCGGCTGGTTGCAGCACGAAGCACTCATATTTCTGACTTGCACGCTCCCTGGGGCCAATTCAAGAAAAACAGCCCGCCGGTTTGGCCACTCGAGACTGGAATTTGGGCGCAGGCAGTCACCGAGTTGTGACCCCGAGTGAGCCGTTTTTGCCGGAAATTTCGGCCCGCTTCCTGCATGCTGGGGACTATGAGGCCAATTCTTCCCATCGGCGCGGGTGCCATCGCCGCACTCGGCTTCATCGCCGCCGCTCTGCCTGGCCTGGCCGAGCCACCAGTGGCGCAGCCACTCGTGACTGCGTCGCCGAAGCCTGTGGTGCAAGGCAACGACGTGATCGAGCTGTTCACCAGCCAGGGTTGCTCGTCCTGTCCGCCGGCCGACAAGCTCCTTGCCGAGCTCGCCGAGCGGCCCGGCGTCATCGCCTTGTCCTATTCCGTCGATTATTGGAACTATCTCGGCTGGCACGACACCCTCAGCATTCCCGCCAATAGCCAGCGCCAGCGGGAATATGCGCAGGCGCGCGGCGACGGGCGCGTGTACACCCCGCAAGTCGTGGTCGACGGCCTCACTCACGTCAACGGCGCCGACGAGAAGTCGATCGACGAGGCCGTTGTCGCTGCTGCAGTCAGGCTCGCCGACATCAAGGTGCCGATCACCATGCGTGCCGAGGGCGACAGCCTGGTGATCGGCCTCGGTGCGGCGCTGGAGAACTCCCACACCCGCGCGGCGACGGTCTGGCTCGCCATTGCCAGGGAGCAGGAAACGGTGTCGGTCACGCGCGGTGAGAATCGCGGGCTCACCCTCAGCTATCGCCACCCGGTGCGGGAGCTGTCGCCGGTCGGCATGTGGAAGGGTGAGGCGATGACGATCAGGCTGCCGCTCAAGGACCTCAAGACCATGGGCGGTGATTGCCTGGTTGCACTGTTGCAGGTGGAGAATGCCGGGCCGATCCTCGGCGCCGCCGAGTATGAGGTCGCCGCGAGCGGCACGTGATCGGTCGGACAATGGAATCGCGAAGACTTGCGAGCCGCAGCCGGCTTGTTGCGACACTCCCCCGCTAAAACAAAACGGGTCGGCAAGCCGACCCGTTTGACGCTTCAATGAGCCTCTAAATGAAGTGGCCCGGTCCGAGAGAAGACCCCGGGGGGGCTGGGGGGCTGAGATTCCGAAGCCTCTCTAGTTGGACCGGGCCGAGAGGCAACGATCTGCATCATAAGGTTCTTTGGGGCGTGGCAAGGGCTGAACTTGGGCCGAACTGTGATTTATGTTTCGTTATGTTACAGTCCGTGTAAAGCGCTGCGGCGGCTTGAATTTCCCTAAGGCTAGGATCATCATGAAGCTTCCGTTACAGGAGGCGCGATTTGAGCGAAACGGAACCCATAGTCTTGCCGCTGGCCCGCATGGCCGGCGGCGACGCAAATCTTTCCGAGGGCGGACCTCGGCGCGGCGGCATCGCCTTTGACCGCCAGGAGCTCTCCCAGATCCTCAATGTTTACGGGCGCAAGGTCGCGAGCGGCGAATGGCGCGACTATGCCATCGACACAATGCGCGAGAAGGCCGTGTTCTCGGTGTTCCGGCGCAGCTCCGAATGTCCGCTCTACCGCATCGAGAAAGCGCCGAAGCAGGCGCGGCGGCAGGGCGCCTATAGCGTCATCGCCGCGACCGGGCTTATCCTGAAGCGCGGCCACGATCTCGCCCGCGTGCTGCGCGCTCTCGACCGGGGCTTGCGCCTCGTCGAGTGCTGAATAGCTAACCCAGCGCCTATTATCTTTCGCGACGCCGCAGCGTGAATTCCTCCTTCAATCGGACTGTGGCGTTAAAAAACAAAAGGCCCCGGCAGGACGCCGGGGCCTTTCGCTTATCTCTCGCTGCTGGAGCGCCTAGCGGCGGTTGCCGAACAGCTGCAGAAGCATCATGAAGAGGTTGATGAAGTCGAGATAGAGCCTGAGAGCTCCCATCACCGCCTTGCGCCCGGAGACCGAGCCGTCGTCGTTGACGCTGTACATCTCCTTGATCTGCTGGGTGTCGTAAGCGGTGAGGCCGGCGAAGATGAGCACGCCGATCACCGACACGGCAAACTGCAGAGCGGTGGAAGCCACGAACAGGTTCACGAGCGAGGCGAGGATGATGCCGATCAGGCCCATGAACAGGAACGAGCCCCAACCCGACAGGTCGCGGTTGGTGGTGTAGCCCCACAGGCTCAAGGCCCCGAACGAGGCCGCGGTGATGAAGAACACCCGCGCGATGCTCTCGCCGGCATAGACCAGGAAGATCGAGGAGATCGACGCACCCATGAGCGCGGCGAATGCCCAGAACGCGATCTGCGCGGTGCTGAGGCTCATGCTGTTAATGCGCGCCGAGATGAAGAACACGAGGGCGAGCGGCGCGAAGATGACCACCCATTTGAAGGGGCTCGCAAACATGAACGAGCCGAAGGACGTGAGCTCCAGCCCGGTCGCCGTCTGCGTCACGGCCATGGCGTAAGTGAGGTAGGCCACCACGCCGGTGATCGCCACGCCCGAGGCCATGTAGTTGTAGACACGCATCATGTAGGCGCGCAGGCCCTGATCGACGACGCCCGCATCGGTGCGTCCGACGGTCGTGCCTTGCGCGTAACGTCTGTCGAGATCAGCCATGTTTTATGAGGGTCCTTTCCCCTAGCTGGTACGTTGAATTCCCGTAGGCATTTTGGCCACCAATATGGTGGCTTATCCTTAGCTTCGCAAGATGACCGCCGTGCGGCGCTTGGGCAGGTTTCTGCGTCATTCGGCCCGGAGATAGGGCGCCGCCTTGGCCGAAAGCACGCGCCAGGTGGCGATGGCGCCGACGGCGAGCACGAGGGTAAGCGCAAGCAGCACGGTCTCGGCAGCGGCAACGCCGGAAAACACGAATTCCACCTCGAAGGCCCAGCGGCACAGGGCCCACGCCGTGAGCGTCGCGATTAGCAGCGAAAGCGCCGCCGTGGCGAGCCCGAGCAGGCCGAATTCGAGGAGCTCGGCGCGGATGATGCGCCCGCGCGTGGCGCCGAGCGTCTTGTAGATCACGGCCAGATATTTCCGCTGCTGCTGGCCAGCGGCGATGGCGCCGGCTAGCACGGCGGCGCCGATCAGGAGGGTGACGCCGGCCGTCGCCCCGATGGCGGTCATGACCTTGCCGAGCAGCTCCTTGGCCGCCTCGACGATGTCGCCGACCTTGATCGCGGTGACGAGGGGGAAGCGTTCGGCAAGCGCCTGGATCACCTTGCCCTCGAGGGCCGGGTCGGTGCCCTTGGGCAACTCGAGTGTGGTCAGCGCCCGGTGCGGGGCGCCTTGCAGCGTGTTCGGCGAGAACACCATGACGAAGTTGATGGCGAGAGATTCCCAGTCGATCTTGCGCAAGCTTGCGATCTTCGCCTCGACATTGCGGCCAAGAATATTGACGGTGATGCTGTCGCCGAGCTTCAAGCCCAGCCCTTTGGCGGCCTCGTCGTCGAAGGAGACGAGCGGCGGCCCCGAATAGCCTTTCGGCCACCAGCCCCCCTCAACGATGGAAGAGGAGGGGGGGATGGTGTCGGTATAGGTGAGGCCGCGGTCGCCGGCCAGCACCCAGCGGGCATCGGGATCGGCCTCGACCTTCTCCGCCGCAACACCCTTCAGCGCCACAATGCGGCCCCGCAGCATAGGCGCATCGGCGAGCTTGGCTTCGGGCGCGATGGCTCTCACCGCGTCGCCGAAGGCGGCGACGTCGGATTCCTCGACGTCGAGAAAGTAGTAGGCCGGAGCGTCGAGCTCGATATTGCTTTCGATCTCCTTGAGCAGCGAGCGGTGGATGAGGGTCGTCGCCACCAGCAGTCCAAGTCCGAGGCCGAGCGAGACGGCGACCGAGCGGGCAAGCGACCCGGGCCCGCCGATGCTGGCAAGAGCCAGCGCCAGCGCCGGCGGCTTCGTGCGCCTGCGACGTGAGGCGAGCCTCTGCAACAAAAGGCCATAGAAGGTGAGCAGCGCGAAGGAGGCCACGATGCCCGCCGAGATCGAGGCGGTGATGTTGCGCTCCTCTGAGGCCGCGATGGCGAGCACGAAAAGCGCAATGCCCGCCGCCGCCGAGCCTGCCGCAAACGGCCAGGCCGAGCGCTCCCGCTCCTCAGTGAGGTGGGCGCGCATCAGCACCGCGGGCGAGACGCTTGCCGCCTGGCCGAGCGGCCACAGCACGAACAGCACCATGGTCAGGAGGCCGGCGAGGGCGGCAGTCAGGAGCGGCACGGGATGTGGCTCGGTGGCGAGAGCGATGGGGAGCGCATCGGCATAGAGGGAGGCAAGCAGCGCTGGGGTGAGCGCGCCGATGAGGAGCCCGATGCAGATGCCGACAGCGGCGAGCAGCAGCGCCTGGATTAGATAGACGGCGAGGACGAGGCGGCTCGAAGCGCCGAGGCATTTGAAGGTGGCGATGATCTCGCGCTTCTTCGCCATGTAGCTTTGGATGGCGTTGCCGACGCCGATGCCGCCGAGAAGCAGTGCGGTCAGGCCCACGAAGTTGATGAACTGGGTGAAGCGCTCGGCGTCGCGGCGGAGCGATGGCGCCGGATCGGTCCAGTCGTTGATAGCGAAGCCGCTCTGGGGGAACTCTTTCTCGATGCCCGTCCGTGCCGCGGCGAGAGCCTTTTTGTCGGCGGCGCGCGCCGCAGGCAGCTTCACCCGGTAGGTCCAGCGGATCAGGCTGCCGGGCTGCACCAGCCCGGTGCGCGCCAGGGTCACGCGCGACATCAAGAGCTTCGGGCCGTAAGCGAGGCGATCGGCGAGGCGGTCCGGCTGCTCGCCGAGAATGCCGCCGATGGTGACCGTCGTCTCGCCGATGGTGAGAGGGCTTCC
>DASYIU010000186.1:0-2878 GCA_035997285.1 Methyloceanibacter sp.
CAAGGGTGCTCTAAAATCAGACGAACCCTGGGACACTTGAAAGGAGGCTGGGACAGCATCAAAGGCTGGTGTCCCACACGACGCCCCGGTTTGCCCCCGGGGCGTTTCGGTTTTCAGGAGGCCATCGCATTGCGCGCCTCCATTTTTGATGCTTGGTCGAATTGATCGAGTTCCTCTTCGTCGAAATATCGACGCCGCGCGATCACCACGGGACGCGGGAATTTCGGATCAAACTTCAGCTTTCGCCAAAGCCACATCGCCGAGCGACCGTAGCGCTCCAAAACTTGAGGTCCGGTGCTGTAACGTTTCCGTTGCTTCTCGTGCATGTCTTTGCGCTCCGCTTATTAAATGGAGCGCAAGAGTTAGGTGATGCGGCATGCCGGGTCATGCGACACAAAAGGGCGGATTAGATTAGAACGGGGGGCTTAAAGAGCTAAATCGGTCGGAAATCGAGCATGGCCGCCCCGTCTTGCTTAAGGCGTAGCTGCCGCCCACATAGCCGCTGGTGTAATTGTCGGATGCCTCGAAGCCGGTGAAAATTTCGGTCCGGGATGCGTCGGACCCTGCAGCCGCTGCGAACAGGCATGCACCAAGGAACGAAAGTCCTCCTGCCCGCTCGCGCGACGCCCGGACCCTGGTGCTGACACGCCCCCACATGGCGGACACTCGCCGCCGCATCGGACCCGATCATGCTGCAGCTTTTGGGCGGGACCTATAGGAGGTTTAGCAACTCCATGATGTGCAACCCATACACCTCAATTCAGGGAAATTCATAGCTCTTGGCTGACAAAAGCGTGATTTGTTCCACACAGCACTCGAAGAAATGACACCTGATCGATTCGACTCCTGGCTGACGGTCAATGCCAAAGGCCTCTATTGCCGGCCGGGAGGCTTCCATATCGACCCTTATGGCGGCGCCAAGCGGGCCATCGTCACGCACGGGCATTCCGACCATGCGCGGCCGGGCCATGAGCACGTGCTTGCCACGCGCGAGACGCTCGCCGTCATGGACCTGCGGCTTGGGTCGGCGGCAAGTCGCGGCTCTCAGGCGGCCGCCTATGGCGAGACGCTTCAGATCGGCGACGTCGCGGTGACGCTCGTTCCCGCCGGCCATGTGCTGGGCAGCGCGCAAGTCCTCATCGAGTGGAAAGGCGCCCGCGCCGTCGTCTCGGGCGACTACAAGCGCAGCGCCGACCCCACCTGCGAGAGCTACCAGCTTGTCCCTTGCGACCTGTTCATCACCGAGGCTACGTTCGCGTTGCCCGTGTTCCAGCACGGGGACGCGCGCGAAGAGGTGGCGAAGCTGCTCAAATCGGCCGCGCAATTCCCCGAGCGGGCGCACGTGGTCGGCGTCTATGGGCTTGGCAAATGCCAGCGCCTGATCGCGCTGCTGCGTGAGGCCGGGTACGACCGGCCGATCTATCTCCATGGCGCACTCCAAGGATGCTGCGCGCTCTACGAGTCGTTCGGGGTGCATCTCGGCGCGCTCAAAGCCGCCACCGGCGCCAAGCGCGAGGAAATGAAGGGCGAGATCGTGCTCGCCCCGCCGACGGCAATCGCCGACCGCTGGTCGCGTCGGCTCCCGGACCCGGTGACCGCGTTCGCCTCGGGCTGGATGCGGGTGCGGGCGCGCGCCCGCCAGCAAGGCGTCGAGCTGCCGCTGGTGATCTCCGACCACGCCGATTGGAACGAGCTGACGGAGACCATCGCCGAGACAGGCGCCCGGGAGGTATGGGTGACCCATGGCCGCGAGGACGCGCTGCTCCATCACCTCCAATCGACGGGCCGAAAGGGCCGCGCGCTCGCGCTGATTGGCCGCGAGGACGAGGACCAGTGAAGGCGTTCGCGGGGCTCCTCGATCGGCTCGCCTATACGCCGTCACGCAACGACAAGCTGCGCCTGCTTGCCGACTATTTCGCCGGCACACCCGATCCCGACCGCGGCTTCGCGCTAGCTGCCCTCACTGACGGCCTCTTCTTCAGACTGCCGCTTCGCCGCATCTTGAGCGAGATGCTTGAGCCACGGGTCGATCCTGTGCTGTTCAGCCTCTCCCGCGACTATGTGGGCGACACGGCGGAGACCATTGCGCTGCTCTGGCCGGCAAACAGGTCCGGACGGGAGCCGCCCCGGCTTGCCGCCATCGTCGAGGCCTTGCAGTCAGCAGCGCCAGCAGAGGTCCCTGCCCTCCTCGCCACGTGGCTCGATCACCTCGACGCCACCGGCCGCTGGGCGCTGCTCAAGCTCGTCACCGGCGCGCTGCGCGTGGGCGTCTCGGCGCGGCTCGCCAAGACGGCGCTTGCCGAGTGGTCCGGCATGGCGCTCGCCGACATCGAGGAGGTCTGGCACGGGCTTCGCCCGCCCTATGTCGAGCTGTTCTCCTGGCTTTCGGGCGAGGGTCAGCGACCGGATACGGGTATGGGCCCGGTGTTCAGGCCGCTGATGCTGTCGCATCAGATCGAGGACAAGGAGCTTCGGCTCGTCGACCCCTCCGACTTCGTCGCCGAGTGGAAATGGGACGGCATCCGCGTGCAGGCCGCCCATCAAGGGGGCGAGAAGCGGCTCTTCTCGCGCACCGGCGACGATATCTCGGGGAGCTTTCCCGACGTGGTCGAGGCTCTCCCCGAGGGCGTCGTGCTCGACGGCGAATTGCTGGTGATGCGGAAGGGCGAGGTCGCCCCGTTCAACGACCTGCAACAGCGACTCAATCGCAAGAGCGTGACGGGGGCCATGCTCGAGTCGCACCCTGCCCATATCCGCCTCTACGACATGCTGTTCGAGGGCGAGGAGGATTTGCGCTCCCTCCCCTTCAGCGCGCGGCGCGAGCGGCTCGAAGCCTGGCATGCGGCAAACGCGCCAGCGCGCACCGACCTGTCGGCCA
>DASYIU010000187.1:0-6232 GCA_035997285.1 Methyloceanibacter sp.
CCGCGAGGGGCGCCGATGCGAAGCTCTTCTTCGTGGTGGCCCGCGGCACGGTCAGCGTGCAGATCAGGGTTCCCGGCGACCGCAAGAAGCGGGCGTCGATCGGGCCGGGCTTGAGCTTCGGCGAGATGGCGCTGCTTGACGGCGGGAAACGCTCTGCCGACGTCGTCGCCGACGAGCGGGTGGTCTGCTACGGGCTGGCGGTGGAGCAGCTGCAGGAACTCGCCGCCACGCACCCGAATATCATGATCACGATCCTCGGCAATCTGACGCGGGATTTCTCAGAGCGCTTACGTCACGCCAATGAGGAAATCAGCGCGCTCGAATAGGGCTCAGGCCTCGGCCGGCGCCTTTTGCGGCTTCATGCGCGGCTCTTTCGACGGCTCGAGCGGCACGTTCAGCTCCACATAGAGGCCGGCCGGCCGGAACTCGACCTTGGTATCGCCGCCTAGATTGTGGCGGATGCCCTTGTCGATGAGCTGCATGCCGAAACCCCCACCACTGGTGCTGCGCCGCGCGGGCACGTGAATTAAGGTCCCTCGCTCTTCCCAAGTGAGCAGCAGACGGTTGCCGCGCGCGGTCTTCCAGCTGATGCCGAGCTGGCCGCCATTGTGGGAGAGCGCTCCGTATTTCACCGCGTTGGTGGCAAGCTCATGCAGGGTCATGGCGAGGATCGAGGTGCACTGGGGCGGGAGCAGAACGTCCGGTCCCTTGATCATGATCTTTGGCCCGCCCTCCCGGCGATAAGGATCGAGCTCGCGCTCCACCATGGCCTTGAGGCTGGCCCCCGACCATTGCGATTCGAGCAGGAGATCGTGGGCTCGGTGTAAGGCCTGCAAACGCTCGGCAAGGGTCTGGGCCATGGCCTGCGCCGGCCTTGAGGTCGCCTGGCGCAGGCTCGCCTGCACCAGCGACTGCACGATGGCGAGGGCGTTCTTGACGCGGTGATTGAGCTCGCCGACCAGCATGCTCTGGCGTTGCGCGGTGCGCCTTCGCTCGGTGACGTCGCGGAAGATGAGCACGGACCCAGCGAGCGAGCCGTCGAAGCCGAGGATGGGCGCGCCGCTGTGCTCCACCGGCAGCTCCTTGTCGTCGCGGGTGACGAGGAGGGCGCCGGATTCGAGCCGCGTCACCGCGCGCTCGCGGAGCGCCTTCAGCGCCGGGTCGTCGACCGGCTTGCGCGACCCCTCGTTGATCACGCGGAAGACCTCCCAGATCGGCCGGCCGCGGGCTTCAGGGCCCGTCCAGCCCGTCATCTGCTCGGCGATCTTGTTGAGCAGCAGCACGCTGCCGTTGGGATCGGTGGCGATCACGCCGTCGCCGATGCTGCCAAGCGTCGTGCTCAGCCATTCGCGCTGGCCGCGCAGCTCCATCAGCGCCGCGTTGCGATCGCGGTCGGCGCGCCTGACGGCGCCAATCGTGGTCCAGGCGAACACGGCAAGCACGAGGATGCTGGCCACGGCGAAGATGGCGAGCGTGGCGGCGCTGTCATAGTAGGTATGGACCTCGGCCTGATGGGCGAACCAGCCGATGACGAGCGGCAGCACCACGATCCCGGGCAAGAGCCGGCGCAGCATCTCGCCGGCCGGCGACTGCTCCACGATCGCCGCCGCGATGCCGTATTCGGGCGAGGCCGCAAGCAGGCCGAGCGCGAGCAGGAAGCCGCTAAGCGCGCCGTAGATCGACATAGAGGTGAAGGGGAACGGGTAATAATAGGTGGCGACTCCGTAGACGTAACCGGCGAGCACGATCAGCACCTGGGAGAGGATGACGAGCGCCAGGATCTGGCTGAAGGCCGACAGCGCCCTCCCCTGCTTGGCGTAAAGCAGCGCAAGCCCGAACAGGATCAGCGATCCGGTGATGCCCGGCGCCATGCGCAACGGCTTGCCCGCCGATGCCGCGTCGGCGGCAAGAATGTGGTCGCGGAGCAGCGCCTGATCGATGCCGAGGCTGAAGCCGAACAGGTCCTCGAAGAGGACGGCAAGGCCCAAAATGACCAGCGCGAAGCCGATCAGCCGGGAAATCGGGCGCAGCAGCCTGAAGGTGATACAGAACAGGCCGATGCCGGCGGCCAGGGCGCCGGCCGCCGAGTCGGGCGTCATGCTGACCAGACCGGGAAGTGCTTGGGTCAGCTGGGCAATGGGGAGCTGCCAGCCCAACAGGACGATCCCGCCGATGACGCAGACAACGACGGCGGCGCAGCGCGCCAAGAGCGACGAGATGCGCTCCGCACGCGGCGCAGGCAGCGCCATTTTCACTGGAACTTCAGCCATTCGCCTTACTCACCCAAGGTCGCGGACCCATAGATGCCGCAAGTTTTGGGCGCTCCTCGGCAGAAGGCAGCAACGCATGGAACGAGCGCGTTCTCCCACCCTTTTTACCGATGTTATAGCCTAGCCTCCCCAGAGCCGGTAGGCATTTGGCGCCCGCCAAGACAGGGTAGAGTGTCCGCGCCGCGAAAACGCCTTCGACAGGAGAGCGAACATGCCTCAAGACAGAGGTCCTTTGAGCGAATCCCCAACTTCCGCGCGCACCGAGATCGATTCGCTTGGGCCGATCGAGGTGGCGAACGACCGGTATTGGGGCGCCCAGACCGAACGCTCGCGCCGGAACTTCAAGATCGGCGACGAAATGATGCCGAAGCCCATGATCCGGGCCATCGCGCTGGTCAAGAAGGCGGCCGCGCTCACCAATCGCGAAATTGGCCTCCTCGAGGAGCGCCTGGCGAAGGCCATCGCCGCCGCCGCGGACGAGGTGATCGAAGGCAAGCTCGATGGTCATTTCCCCCTGGTCGTCTGGCAAACCGGCTCCGGTACCCAGAGCAACATGAATCTCAACGAGGTGATTGCCAACCGCGCGAGCGAGATGCTTGGCGGGTCCCTTGGCTCAAAACGCCCCGTTCACCCCAACGATCACGTCAATCTCGGCCAATCCTCCAACGACGTCTTTCCCACCGCCATGCACGTTGCCGCGGCAGAGGAGATCGCTTACCGGCTGAATCCGGCGCTATCCCGGCTCTACCAGGCGCTCAAGGACAAAGCCGAGGCTTTCCAAGACATTCTCAAGATCGGCCGCACCCATTTGCAGGACGCCACGCCACTCACTTTGGGGCAAGAATTCGGCGGCTATGCGGCACAGGTCGATCACGGTATCGCGCGCATCAAACTCACGCTGCACGGGCTCTATGCGCTTGCCCAAGGGGGCACCGCGGTAGGAACCGGCCTCAACACCAGCGCGCTCTTCGCCGAGGCGTTCGCCGCCAAGATCGCGGAGATGACGCGGCTCCCCTTCGTGAGCGCCGAAAACAAGTTCGAGGCGCTCGCCACCCATGACGCGATGGTGTTCGCCCATGGTGCGCTCAACACCATGGCCGTGTCGCTGTTCAAGATCGCCAGCGACATCCGGCTTCTCGGCTCGGGCCCGCGCTCGGGCTTCGGCGAGCTGATCCTGCCTGAGAACGAGCCCGGCTCCTCGATCATGCCGGGCAAGGTCAACCCCACCCAATGCGAGGCGGTGACCATGGTCGCGGCGCAGGTCATGGGCAACAACACGACCATCACCTTCGCCGGCAGCCAAGGGCATCTCGAGCTCAACGTGTTCAAGCCGGTCATCGCCTACACCATGCTCCAATCCATCAGGCTCCTCGCCGATGTCGCCGACAGCTTCACCGGGAAATGCGTGGTCGGCATCGAGGCCGACCGGGAATGCATCAAGCAGCATATGGAGCAGTCACTCATGCTGGTCACGGCGCTGGCGCCCCATATCGGCTACGACAAGGCGAGCGAGATCGCCAAAGCCGCGCATAAGAACGGCACCACCTTGCGCGAGGAGGCGGCGCGGCTCGGCCATGTCCGCGAGGAGGACTTCGACCGCTTGGTGCGGCCGGAGGACATGGTCGGCCCAAAAGGCTAGGACCGGGGCCTCGTGGTTCGAGACGCGGGCTTCGCCCGCTCCTCACCATGAGGAATCAGACCTCATCCTGAGGAGCCGCGAAGCGGCGTCTCGAAGGATGAGACCTCACAGGCAACCATCCATGCCAAGGCCAAACAACAAGCGCTCGCTCACCATCGCGCGGCACCGCACATCCGTCTCGCTCGAGGATGAATTCTGGGACGCCCTTGCCGACATCGCCCGCGCCGACGGCATGTCGATCGCTGCTCTGGTCGGCGAGATCGACAGGAACCGCAGCGAGAAGAGGAGTTCCGAGGCCAACCTCTCGGCCGCCATCCGGCTTTTCGTGTTGGAGCGGATGCGCGGTCCCAGAGCAGGAAGCTAGCCGCCGCCGAAGATCTCGATGCCCTTCTTCCAATCATCGTGGGCGGGTCGCGGGCGGCGCGGATGACGCCGCGGCACGACCGTCGGCGTGTCCTCGGCGGCTGAGGGATCGGTCGGAATGATCTCGCCGCTAACGCCGACAGTTGCGCCGTCGGGCGTGACCGGAGACGCTCCCGATTCGCTGGCGGGATTGAGCTGCGGCGCGGGCGCGGACTCGGGAGGTAATCCTGCCGAGGCTGGGGCGGCCTCAGCGTCAGCCTCCGGGTTCGTGACTGTCTCCTCCGCAGGCTTCGTCTCAGCCGCGGCCTTTGCTTCTGCGGTGGCCTTTGCTTCTGCGGTGGCCTTTGCCTCTGCGGCGGCCTTTGCTTCTGCGGCGGTCTCGGCCTCGGCGGCGGCCTTCTCTCTGGCTGCCTTTTCTGCCGCTGCCCTCGCCTCAGCGACCGCCTTGGCCAAGGCCGCAGCCTTCTCCTTGACTGCCCTTTCTGTGGCTGCCCGCGCCTCGGCCGCCGCCTTGGCCTCGGCGGCGGCTTTTGCCTCTGCCGCAGCCTTCTCCTTGGCAGCCCTTTGCTTGGCAGCCATCTCCTCCGCTGCCCTGGCCTCCGCCTCGGCCTTCTCCCTCGCCGCCCTTTCCGCTGCGGCCTTGGCCTCGGCGGCAGCCTTTGCTTCCATGGCAGCCTTTGCCTCGGCGGCAGCCTTCTCCTTAGCCGCCTTCTGGGCCGCCGCCTCAAGTTCCGCTGCGGCCTTCTCTTGAGCAGCCTTCTCCGCCGCCGCCTTCGCTTCGGTGGCGGCCTTTTCTCGGGCAACCCTTTCCTCCGCGGCCTTGGCCTCGGCGGCAGCTTTCGCTTCGGCTGCAGCCTTAGCTTCAGCCGCCGCCTCTGCCTTGGCGGCTTCCTCGGCAGCAGCCCTTTCCTCCGCTGCCTTAGCCTCGGCAGCAGCTTTAGCTTTAGCTTCAGCCGCAGCCTCTGCCTTGGCGGCTTCCTCCGCAGCAGCCCTTTCCTCCGCTGCCTTGGCCTCGGCAGCAGCCTTAGCTTCAGCCGCAGCCTCTGCCTTGGCGGCTTCCTCCGCAGCAGCCGTTTCCTCCGCCGCCTTGGCCCAGGGCAGCGATTGCGGCTCCGCCCGGTTTGGAGTCTGGGTCTCGGCGGTGGGCTTCCCTGGCGCGGCCTCTTGAGAGGGGCCGGCTTCCACCGGAGCGTATTCGGCGCCGGGCGGCATCCCTGCCGCGGGGTCGGCGTCGACCGGAGGCGGCGTCTTGCCGCTCATGTCGAGCGTCTCCAGGCGCTCGACGTCCTCCTGCATGCGCCGCATGGTGAGGTAGCTCTCGATGGCAGCGGTGTCGATGGCGGGCGCGATCTCGTCTGCCTTATTGAGCGAGCCGGCGAATACGAGACCGACCGGCGGAACGTCCTTATTCCCGGCGCCCGCGAGGGTGACGGCCCACTCGCTGTCGAGCTTGAGGCTGGCAAGCTCCACATAACCGTTGATCTTGGCCTCACCCCCCGGGCTCACAAGACTCGCCGGGGTGAGGCGGAGCGTCCCGTTCTTCACGTCGAAGGCGAATTTCGTCGGGGCAAATTTGTAGACGCCCTTGGTCAGCTTCTCGCGCACGGTGCGCGCTTCCGCCGCGATCTGATCCTTGTCGACCTTAATCGTCTTGTTGGACGCCAATACCGCGACGCGGCGGAGCGGGTCGGGCGTCAGCCCCTGCAAGCTACCCGCGCCGAGCGAAAACGTCCCCTCCCCGCTCAAGCCGGCGACGAGGCCGGGCGGGCTCAAGCCCTCCCCGGCGACATTGAAGGCAAGATCGAAGGGGCCCTTGGCGAGGTTCGTGTCGGCAACGCTTTTCGACATCTCTTCGAGCTTGCCGCCTTTGATCTCGGCGTGGGCCTTGAGACTAGCTCCGGCGCCGAGCGGGGACAACGTCCCCGAGGCGTCAAACGCCCCCCCAAAGAGCCGGCCCTTG
>DASYIU010000188.1:0-3122 GCA_035997285.1 Methyloceanibacter sp.
AGGCGTTCACGCGTCCCGACACCTCGTAGCGGCCGGTTTCGGTGGCGCAGTGCGATGTGACCGCGTAGGAGGCCCCGCCAACTTTCGTGAATCTCGCCGTGCATTTGACGGCGTCGGCGTTGCCGCGATGGCTGACGGTGCCGGAGCCCCGCCATGCCCCGTCGAATGCGGCCGAAGCCGCGAGGGCAGGCGGGAGCGCAACGCCTAGGGCAAAGAGGAGTAAATTCACAGTATGTCGCATGCGGCCTCCTGGGACTGGACCTTGGCGGATGACAACGCGCAGGAACCCTCCGGGGTCCATCGCGGCTTTGCCGCAGGCATCGCCGGGAAAGCGCTAATCCGCGTCCATTTTCAGCGCGGCGATGAAGGCCTCTTGCGGGATGTCGACGCGGCCGAAGCTGCGCATCTTCTTCTTCCCCGCCTTCTGCTTGTCGAGCAGCTTGCGCTTGCGGGTGATGTCGCCGCCGTAGCATTTGGCGGTGACGTCCTTGCGCATCGCGCTGATGGTCTCGCGCGCGATGACCTTGCCGCCGATCGCGGCCTGGATCGGGATCTTGAATAGGTGGCGCGGGATCAGATCCTTGAGCTTCTCGACCATGGCGCGCCCGCGCGCCTCGGCGCGCCCGCGATGCACGATGATCGACAGCGCATCCACCGGCTCGTCATTGACCAGCAGCGACATCTTGACCAGCTCGCCCTCCTCATAGCCGATGATGTGATAATCGAAGGAGGCGTAGCCTCGCGAGACCGACTTCAATCTGTCGTAGAAATCGAACACCACCTCGTTCAACGGCAGTTCGTAGACGAGCATGGCGCGCGAGCCCGCATAGGTCAGGTTCTTCTGCCGACCGCGCCGGTCCTCGCAGAGCTTGAGCACCGCGCCTAAATACTCGTCGGGCACGAGGATGGTGGCCTCGATCCACGGCTCCTCTATTCTGGCGATCTTCTGCGGCTCAGGCATGTCGGCGGGGTTGTGCAGCTCCCTCATCGTTCCGTCGGTGAGGTGCACGTTGTAGATGACCGACGGCGCCGTGGCGATGAGATCGATATTGAACTCCCGTTCCAGCCGCTCGCGGATGATCTCGAGATGCAGCAGCCCGAGAAAGCCGCAGCGGAAGCCGAAGCCGAGCGCGGCGGAGGTCTCCATCTCATAGGTGAAGCTCGCGTCGTTGAGGCGGAGCTTGCCGACCGCCTCGCGCAACGCTTCGAACTCGCTCGCATCGACCGGGAACAGGCCGCAGAACACAACGGGCTGCGCCGACTTGAAGCCGGCGAGCGGGGCTTCGGCCGGTTTCTTCTCGTCGGTGACAGTGTCGCCCACGCGGGTGTCGGCCACCTGACGGATCGAGGCGGTGAAGAAGCCGATCTCGCCGGGGCCCAGCGAGGGCCGCATCTCCTGCTTCGGGCGGAAGATGCCGACGCGGTCGATCTGATAGGCGCCGCCGGTCAGCATCAGCCTAATGCGCTGGCCCTTGGTGAGCTTACCGTCGATGATGCGCACCAGCACCACCACGCCGAGATAGGAATCGTACCAGCTGTCGATGAGGAGCGCCTTGAGGGGGGCGTTGGCGTCGCCCTTGGGAGCGGGAAGCCGATGCACGATCGCTTCCAGCACCTCCTCGACGCCCTTGCCGGTCTTGGCCGAGATTTCCAGCGCGTCATGGGCATCGAGCCCGATCACGTCCTCGATCTGCCGGCGCACCTGTTCCGGCTCAGCCGCGGGCAGATCGATCTTATTGAGGACCGGCACGATCTCATGGTCGTTGTCGAGCGCCTGATAGACATTGGCGAGCGTCTGCGCCTCGACCCCTTGGGTGGCGTCGACCACCAGCAGCGAGCCCTCGCAAGCGGCGAGCGAGCGGTTCACCTCATAGGCGAAATCGACATGCCCCGGCGTGTCGATCAGGTTCAGCTCATAGAGCTCGCCGTCGCGCGCGCGGTAGTCGAGGCGCACGGTCTGCGCCTTGATGGTGATGCCGCGTTCCCGCTCGATATCCATGGAATCGAGCACCTGCTCCTTCATCTCCCGCGCCGTCAGCCCGCCGCACAGCTGGATCAGCCGGTCTGCGAGCGTCGACTTGCCGTGGTCGATATGGGCGATGATGGAGAAGTTGCGGATGCGTGAGAGGGGCGGCGCCTCGAAATTCGTCATGGGCGGCTTGGTACGGGAGCAAGCCGCCAGGGGTCAAGCCGAGGGACGAGCGAGTTGGGGCCAAAATTCGAGGAACCCCCCAATCTCGCGGTCGTTAAGTCCGGGGGGTCATAACCATTGAGATTCGTCAGAACCGAAAAAGGAGAGTCTAATGCTGAAGAAAGTGCTCTTTGCCGCCGCAGTGTGCGGCCTTGCCGCGGGCGTCGCGCTACCTCTCCAAGCTTCACCAGCTAAGGCTAAGGCACCCGCTCTGGCCGGCCTGACCTGCAAGGAGGCGGCCAAGCTCAAATTTCCGGCCGATGTGAAGGCACGGCACGAATACAAGCACGAGTGCAAGACGGCCTGGAAGGCGTCGCATAAAGCTGCGGTGAAGAGCGCCTAACCCGAGCGTCTTCCCAAGACGGTCTATTGCCGAGAAAGGGACCCGCTCGGTCCCTTTCTTACTTCTGCGATGATGCGTGATGGCCTGAAAGCGGCTTGGATATAAAGCTTTCGAGCGCCCAAGAAGAGCCATCCCGGACCTCGCGACACAACCGAACGGCAACAACGTTGGTCGAATTCGCAGCAGGCTGAAGATCGATGTTGACGAAACTGGCAAAGCTGGGCCTTATCGGGCCGTGTAACGTTGCGTAGTCACTCACGGGAGTAAGCTTATGCTTAAGAAAGTATTTTTGGCGGCGGCAGCGTCCATCATCCTGGCCGGCGCCACAATGACCATGGCGCCCGCGCCGGCGCAAGCTTGCAGCGGTTGCCATAAGGCCGCCAAGGCGAAGTACCCCCATGATAAGAAGGCCCGCAAGGCTTACAAGAAGCATTGCAAGGCCTACTACAAAGCCCACAAGAAGCATCATCTGTTCGGCAAATAGTCGAGCGCTGAGGTGTGTTGCTAAAGGGATCCGCGGCTGCCGCGGGTCCCTTTTAATTTTGTCCCGCGCCTCAAATGCCGGCATACCACTCGTAGCCGAGATCT
>DASYIU010000189.1:0-13422 GCA_035997285.1 Methyloceanibacter sp.
ACAAGGGGGGAGCGGGGAGTGCGTGAGTAGGGAAGAGGCAAAAGCCTCTGACACATGCGAGACTCGCGCTAGCGCACGCCACCATTCCGGCGCGATGCGCTCGGGGCCTTCGGTCTTGATCACGCGGCGGGTCACGCGCCGCCAGGTGAAGCGTGCCGGCGGGCCTTCCGGGATCTCCGCCAGCACCTCGAGTGGCTCGGGCCTGCTGAGGAGAAGCGGCGGCCGCGGCGGCTTGCGCGGGGGCTGCTCGGGCCAGAGAAAGGGGCCGGCAAAGGCGCTGCGCAGCCTTTGCGCCAATTCGGGGATGTGGCTTGCCCGCGGATAGAGGCGGCGCACCGCGCGCGCGCCCAAGCGATTGACCAGGCGGTCGATCAAAGGCTCAGGCCTCGCTTTCCCATCGCTTTCGGCGAGCGTGGTTTGCGAAGGGGTCAGCGTCTCGGTGAGGAGAGCCGCTAACGCCATCAGGTCGACGCCGAAGCCCATGTCGATGGCCTCGACCTTGTCCTGCAACAGGTCCAACAGGTGCTTTGGCTCGCACGAGGGCGCGCTGAGCCCCGCCTCGATCAGGAAAGAGGAGCCGTCGGCGCGGCATACCCAAAGCCCGACCCGCCGAGCGCCTTGGCCAGCGCGCGCCAGCCTTCGGCAAAGCGCGCGCGAGAGATGATCAAGCCCGGCGACGATGCCGTCATGGGCGATGAGAGGATCGGGAAAGGGAAGCCTCGCCACGAAATCGGGCGCGGGAAGAAGAGGCGCGCGCGGCTCTTCGCGACCCCCGAGCGCCTGATCGAGGCGAAGCAGGACGGTTTCTGCCGCGTCCTTGGAGTGGAACCGCCGCTCGAGGCTCGCCCGCGGCAGATCGTAGAGCTGGCCGATGCGCTTGAGCCCGAGCCGCTTAAGCAGGAGCGCGATCTCAGGCTCAAGGCGCAGGGCCTCGACAGGGAGGGGGAGAAGTGCCCTCCCGATCTTTCCGTCAGGGACGATGAGGGGGGAGGCGCGCGAGAAACGGGAAAGCGCATGCGCCGCACCCAGGGTCTCGGCAAGAGCAAGCCGCGCGGTTAGCCCCGCGCGCGCGAGCCGACGCCCCAAGTCGGCGAGAAGCGCCGCCTCGCCGCCGAAGAGATGGGGCACGCCGGTGACGTCGAGCCAGAGCCCGTCATCGCCGTCAACATTAAGGATCGGGCTGTAGCGGGCAGACGCCCAGCTCGCCAGCGTCAGCAGGGCGTCTTCATCTTTCTTAGGTGAAGCGGGCGCGGTGAGAAGATGCGGACAAATGGCGCGGGCATCGGCAAGACCAAAACCCTCGGCCAGACCTTGGCGCACGCTTTCAGCATTGACGGCGGTGAGCACAAGGCCGCGCTCCTCGCTGCTGATAAGGGCGAAGGGCCGGTCAGCCGGTACGGACGTGTCCGGTATCGGCACTGCGCTGCTCTCCGCTCTCTCCCGCTTCAGCCGTTCGATCGGAAGATGTGGCAGAAAGATGGAAACGAAACGACTCATGACTGAACTCCACGATAAAGGTCTGCCCCGGCGCCTCGCCCCGGCAGCGCTCAAGGGTGAGCTGCCAGGAGGGTGCGCCCGGGGCTTGCGTATCGAAGGGAGCGCCCTCGCTCCTCTTCGCTGCGATGCGCCAGCGGCTCAGGGTCCCAGGCAGGCCCGATTGCTGATGCCCTGAGACCAGCAGGCAGGGCGTGCGCGAGGCTTGCGCGGCAAGGCCGAGGCGGCGGGCGACGAGCGGCGCCTTGATCTCGATTTGCGCCAGGGCTGCGATCAGCGCCCGGCTCTTAAGCCCCTCTTCCAGAGCCCAGGCCGCGTCTTGCACGGTCCTCGCCTCGACGATGAGAAAGAGCGCGGGGTCGAGGCCGAGTGCGCAAAGGCCAGGCCCGTAAGGGCGCCCCCATTCACGCGCGGCGTCTTGCGTGAGGCACCACAGCACGAGGTCGCGACGCTTGGTCCGTGCCACCTCCTCGGCGATCACGGCAAGGGCAAACGTGAGTGCCGCTGGCCCATCGCGGTAGGAGCCAGACTTGATCTCGTGCAGCCCCCCTTTTCTCAGCTTATGCAGGGGCAGCTTTTCTTTCGCCTCCTCACCCGGCCGGCCGCCAAGCGGTCGGCCACCTTCTCCCACAAGGGAAGAGGGGATGGGATTCGTGGCGGTGCCACAGCGGCCCCTCTTCCCTTGTGGGAGAGGGAGGGACCGACCGCACTTGGCGGTGGGAGGGTGAGGGGGGAAGGAACCTCCAGGAATTAGAGATAGAGAGCAGGCGGGGTGGGGAGGGGACGCGCCCGGTACGGGGGGGAGGCCTAAGGACACGGGAACCTGTTCGAGCGCACGGATCGATGCGCGTAACTGCTCAATCAGGACCCTACCCCTTGCCCCGCCTGCTCTTTCAACGCCAGCCGGCGGAACGAGGAGACCACTACCGCCGCCCGGAACGTCGTTACGCACGACTACACCTCAACTATCGTTCCTGTTTTGTTCTAATCAGAGTCGGAGCGAGAGTCAATGCTGCTGGCGCATAGGTGGCAGGGTTAGATTTTTCGCGCCGCATCTCGTCGGAATGTTGCCCTGGCGGTGCGAAGAAAGTCTCTCCATGACTGCGCATTCGCAGGCTCGATGACGAAGGTCATCGCCTCTATCGGTGGCCCCCGCCGCATCACTCAATGTCGGAAGGGCGCCACCAGAGACGTCACTGCTTCGCGTCACGCGCCGAGGCGGCGCGTGCCTTGCCTCAGGGGCTAGCCGCCAATCCTCCACAATTCGCGCCTAGGAAAAGCTCACCTTCGAGGGGAGCTCAAAGCCTTGCCGTCGCGGGGCATACAAAGACACCAACGTCTCCTGACGCTTCTCCTGGCGCTCACGGGCTCGCTCGCCCTTGCGCCAGACGTCGTCGCCCATCCTCATGTCTGGGCGACCGTGCGTTCGGAGATCGTGCTAAGCCCCGGTCACCAGATCACCGGCATCCGCCACGCCTGGACGTTCGATGAGTTCTACACTGCCATGGCGGTGGAGGGCCTCGACACCAACAAGGACGGCGTCTACTCGAAGGAGGAGCTCCAGCCTCTCGCCCAGGTCAACGTCGAGTCGCTCAAGGACTTCGACTATTTCACCTTCGTGCATTACGAGGGGGAGGACGACAAGCTTCTCAAGCTGAAGCCGCCGGTCGACTATTGGGTGGACTACGACAAGTCCCTGCTCACCTTGCACTTCACCCTGCCGCTCGAGACGCCGGTCGATCCGCACGGCAAGCCGGTGCAAGTCGATGTCTATGATCCTTCCTTCTTTGTCGCCTTCGGCTTTGCCACCGAGAAGCCGATCACATTGGCCGGCGGCGACACCAAAGGCTGCACCGCCGACGTCACGCTCCCCGATCCGGACACGTCGGCGGATGCCAAGGCCTTGACCGAGTCGTTCTTCAGCCAGCTTGGGCCGAACTCGAATTTTGGGTCGCAATTCGCCCAGACCGTGACGGTGAAATGCAAGGATTCGCACCTATGAAGGGCGTGGCTGCCGATCTCGCTAGGGCGGTCCTGCTGGCCGGGCTTTCCCTGTTTCTTGTCAGCACCGCCGCTGAGGCCGAGTTGAAGCCGATCAGTCCGTTCGCCGCCACCGAGGTCGCGCCCGCCCCGCCGTCAGCCTTCGCCCCGCCGACCGCCGCGCCGTTTCAGGCGCCTGGGCCGCTGGGTCGGCTCTTCGCCTGGGTCTTCGACCAGCAGCAAAGCCTCCAACGCATGCTCGCCACGAGCGTCAAGGGTCTCAAGACCGACCATCCCATGGGCGGCGCTGTCACCCTTGCCGCGCTTTCCTTCGCCTATGGCATCTTGCACGCCGTAGGCCCCGGACACGGCAAGACCATCATCTCCTCTTACGTCGTCGCCAATGAGGAGACGGCCAGGCGTGGGGTAATCATCTCCTTCATCGCCGCAGGACTGCAGGCGCTGACCGCGGTCGTGTTAGTCGCGTTGCTGCTGTTTGGGCTCAACGCAACCGGGCTCCAGATCAATGCCTGGTCGAACCAGCTGGAAAGCGTGAGCTACGCGATGATCGCGCTGGTTGGCCTTTACTTGCTATCGACCCAGCTCATCCGGCTTTTGCGCCGTTGGCGCGGGATCCCGACCGCTCAGGCCGCGCCGAACCCCGCCACGCATCGTCACGACGATAATCACCACCATGATCACGCCCACGACCATCACGCCCACGCCCACGACCATCACGTCGATCATCATCACGACCACCACGATGCGCATCACGGTCATCATCACGCGCCCGGGGAGGCCTGCGACCATATCGTCGATGCGCGGGAGCTGGCCGGACCGTTCTCCTGGCGCAAGGTCATGGCCGTGGTGTTGTCCGTCGGCATCAGGCCCTGCACCGGCGCCATTCTCGTGCTCGTCTTTGCGGTGACCCAGGGCCTCTTCTGGGCAGGTGTGGCGGCGACCTTCGCCATGGCGCTCGGCACCGCCATCACCGTCGCGGCGCTGGCGACGCTCGCGCTCGGCTCGCGCGAGCTTGCGCTCAAGCTCGGAGGCGCGAACAGCACCTGGGCCAACGCGGTCTGGACCACGTGCACGATCGGCGGCGCGACCATCATCCTTCTTTTCGGATCGCTTCTATTTGCCGCCTCGCTGGGGCCGGCACGGCCGTTCTGAGGCTGCCTTCTGCCTCACGCGCATTGCGGCAAATGGTCTTGGCGCCGCTCACCTGCCCGATCGCGTGGGCGCAGGTTTTCTGTGGCGGCCCGTCGCCGGCGTCGGCATTGTCCCCTGCTGGAGCAGGTCCGGGTCGCTATGTTCATCTAGACGGTCAGGCTAGAATGATATTTCTTTTGTCCGACCTGGATTGCGGCAGAATGGAACAGCATCCTACATTCACTTAACGCGTGCAGCAGGTGGAGTTCTCCAGGCCACGCAAGCGAAAGGACAGGGGTCAGATGGCACTCCAACTTGGCGAGATCGCTCCCGACTTCGAGGCCGACACGACGCAAGGCCGGATTCGCTTCCATGAATGGCTCGGCAATTCCTGGGCCGTGCTGTTCTCGCATCCCAAGGACTTCACGCCGGTCTGCACTACGGAGCTCGGCTATATGGCCAAGATCAAGCCCGAGTTCGACAAGCGCGGAGTGAAGATCATCGGCCTTAGCGTCGATCCGGTAGACCGCCATGCTAAGTGGGCGGAAGACATCAAGGAGACGCAAGGCTTCGCGCCGAACTTCCCCATGATCGGCGATCCCGACCTCACCATCTCGAAGCTCTACGGCATGTTGCCGGCGAGCGCGTCGGGCAGCTCTGAGGGACGGACGCCCGCCGACAATCAGACGGTCCGCAATGTGTTCGTCATCGGCCCTGACAAGAAGATCAAGCTGATCCTGATCTATCCCATGACCACCGGGCGCAATTTCGACGAGGTGCTCCGCGTGATCGACTCCATGCAGCTGACCGCCAAGCATCGGGTGGCGACCCCGGTGAACTGGAAGGAAGGCGGCGAGGTGATCATTGCCGGCTCGGTTTCCGACGAGGAGGCAAAGAAGATCTACCCGGATGGGTGGAAGTCGCCCCGGCCCTATATTCGGATCGTGCCGCAACCGCGGGGCTGACCGCAACGCCTGTCCGACTTTAGGCTTTGCTTTAGCGTGCCGCGACACACTGTCATAATACGTAAGAAAAATTGGTTGGCGGTACCCGCTTCCTTCATGTTAAATGAATGTGTACGGATCATATCGGTCCGCGGACGACATCCAAGGAACTGGTGCGGCGGTAGCCCGCCGGCCAGGACATGCCGGGCAGGGGCTAGATGTGTGACCAAGCGGCTCGGACGCGTCCGGGGCCGGAGAAAGCTCACGTGAAGCCGCCAAACGCATCGCCGATCAGATCGCGCCTCTGATTGGCCTCGCGCGCGCTAAGGGATTTGACTTCCTCGCTTATTTGCTTGCCATGGCGCTTAAGGAATCGCGGCGGCTCTCCGGAGAGTAGGGCGTGACGGCGCGTTATCAGGCGTGCAAGTTCACTTTCACTCGGCACCGCGAAGGAGGCCGGCCGCCATGGGGATGCCGAAGACGCCCGCGCTTACCACCGATTGCGTCATTTATGACGGGGAGGGGCGCGTGCTCCTCATCCGGCGCAAGAACGAGCCGTTCAAAAGCGCCTACGCGCTTCCCGGCGGATTCGTCAATGTCGGCGAGACGGTCGAGGCGGCCTGCCGGCGCGAGGTGCTTGAGGAGGTCGGCATCGAAGTCGGCCAGCTGCGTCTCGTGGGGGTCTATTCGGACCCTCGCCGCGACCCGCGCGGTCACACCGTCAGCATCGCTTACCTTACCCTGTTGCCGCGGCCGCTTGCCCCACGTGCCGGGTCCGACGCCGAGGCCGCCGAATGGGTCAAGAATTGGCGGAAGCTCAAACTTGCCTTCGATCATGCGCAAATCCTCGAGGATGCCGGGAAGCTCGCCGGAAGGTGACCGCCAGACTAGGCGCTGAAGGGTGGATGCTCTATCTAAGCGGTGATGGAGCTCGCCATGAACGACACGGCGCAGAGCGGACGTTGTGCCTCCGAGCCGGAGCCGGCCGAGACCCCGCCGGTCTCCGTGCGGACCGGCAAGATCGGCGTCCTGCTCATCAATCTCGGCACGCCCGACGGCACCTCCTATTGGCCGATGCGCCGCTATCTCAAGGAGTTCCTGTCCGATCGCCGCGTAATTGAGACCAATCCTGCACTTTGGTGGCTGATCCTGAATGGTGTCGTGCTGGTGAAGCGACCGATCGCGAGCGGGGCGAAATACCGCTCGATCTGGAATGAAGAGCTCGACGAGTCGCCGCTCCGCACCATCACGCGGAGCCAGGCCGAGAAGATCGCGCCCGCGCTCGCGACCTATCCCAAGGTCGTGGTCGATTGGGCCATGCGCTATGGCTCCCCTGCCATCGCTTCCGGCGTCGAGGCGCTTGTCAGCCAAGGCTGCGATCGGCTCCTCGCCTTCCCACTCTATCCGCAATATGCGTCGGCGACGACGGCCACCGCCAACGACAAGGTGTTCGATGCGCTGAAGAGGTTCCGCGTGCAGCCGGCCATCCGCACGGTGCCGCCCTATCCAACCGACCCCGTCTATATCCAGGCCTTAGCGGACTCCATCCGGACTCATCTTGCGGCGCTCGATTGGGAGCCCGAAACCATCCTCGCCTCTTTTCATGGACTGCCTCAGTCCTATGTCGACAGGGGCGACCCCTATCAGCAGCAATGTGTGCTCACCACGGAAGCCTTGGGCGACGCGCTGGGGCCGCTTGGCCCTAAGCTCAAGCTCACCTTCCAATCGCGGTTCGGCCGTGCCGAATGGCTGAAGCCCTATACCGACAGGACGGTGGAGGCGCTGGCGCAGGAGGGCGTGAAGCGGATCGCCGTCGTCAGCCCGGGTTTTGCCGCCGATTGCGTCGAGACGCTCGAGGAGATCGCGGCAGAGAACAAGGCGATCTTCTTGGAACATGGCGGCGAGGCGTTCAGCTACATCCCCTGTCTCAACGACAGCGAGGAGGGCATCGGCGTACTGGTGCATCTCATCGAGCGCGAGCTTCAGGGCTGGGTGTAGAATCGCCGGGTGAGGGGGACTCTTCCGTGTATCCGTTAAGACTGCTCTTGCCGGGCCTGTGCCTCATGCTTGCCGGCTGCCCACGCCCATGGCCATGCGCGACATCAATGCCGTCAAGCCGAACTGCGCGCGCATCGACAAGCAGATCGCGGCCTTGGAGAAGGAGAAGGCGGAGAACGACCAGAGGCTGCTCGCTGGCATCCAATCGGTCGCGCGGGCGCTTGCCGCGATCAATCTCGTCGCCGGCACCTATGGAAGGAACGTCGCCATCGCTACGGGCGAGTAAGCCGACGCCATCGACCGCAAGCTCGCCGAGCTCAGGCGCGCCAAGAAGAAGTGCCGACCTCATGCGTGTCGTCGTCGCCGCGGCTTTGTGCTGGCTGTTGGGGCTGCTTGCGCCGCCTCCGGCTGAGGCCGCCGACACCGGCGCTGCGGGGAGCAGTGAGGGTCCGTCGGCCTATGTCTCGGTCGCCGGTGCGCCGGGCGATGGCGAGCAGGCGCTTGCCTTAGCACTCACGCGGCGCCTCTCCGCCATCGGTGTGAAACCGGCTACCGCATTCGAGGCCAATGTCTACGACGTGCAAGGCACCGTCAAGGTGACGCCGGCCCCAGGGGGCAAAGAGACCGTCACCATCGTCTGGGTCGTGTTCGGTCCGGACGGCAATCAGCTCGGCGTCACCCGCCAAACCAAAGACGTGCGCAAAGGCTCCCTCGACAAGAGATGGGGGGGAGCCGCCGACGCAGCTGCAGAGGCCGCCGCCGGGGACATCGTCAAACTCATTCCGCGCTAGGGGTGCGGGCGCCCGACGCAGCGACTCTTATATTCGCCGCCTGGGGCACCCATTTATTGGCTGCCGCGAGGAAGGCTAGCGAATTAGACTGAACCAAGAACTGGTGACACCTTTGGAGGGCGCCAATGCTCGGCTTCAATGTCTTCGTCCTTTTCCTGCTCGTTCTCTTCATCTTCATCGTCATTGCCGGCGTCAAGGTCGTGCCGCAAGGCTACAATTTTACGGTCGAGCGGTTCGGCCGCTATACGCGCACGCTCCGCCCCGGCCTTACCCTCATCATCCCGTTCATCGACCGCATCGGGCGCAAGCTGAACATGATGGAGCAGGTGATCGAGGTGCCGAGCCAGGAGGTGATCACCAAGGACAACGCCATGGTCAGGGTCGATGGCGTGGCCTTCTTCCAAGTGCTCGACGCGTCACAGGCGAGCTATGAGATCACCAATCTCCAAGTCGCCATCCTCAACCTGACCATGACCAATATCCGCACGGTGATGGGCTCCATGGACCTGGACAAGCTCCTCTCCGAGCGTGACGAGATCAATCACCGCCTGCTCAAAGTGGTCGACGATGCCACCCATAATTGGGGCGTCAAGGTCACCCGCATCGAGATCAAGGACATCGAGCCGCCGCGCGATCTGATTGACTCGATGGCACGGCAGATGAAGGCCGAGCGCGACAAGCGCGCCGCGATCCTGGTGGCCGAGGGCGAGCGGCAGGCCGCCATTCTCACCGCCGAAGGCTCCAAGCAGGCGCAGATCCTCGCCGCCGAGGGACGGCGCGAGGCCGCCTATCGCGATGCCGAGGCGCGCGAGCGCTCGGCGGAAGCCGAGGCCAAGGCCACGCAAGTGGTGAGCGAGGCCATCGCCAAAGGCAGCGTGCAGGCGCTCAACTATTTCGTCGCCAACAATTATGTGGGTGCGCTGAAGGCGCTGGCCGAGGCCAAGAACCAGAAAGTGCTGATCCTGCCCATCGAGGCGACCGCGGTGCTCGGCTCCATTGCCGGCGTGGCCGAGATCGCGCGCGAGGCGTTCGGCGGTTCTGGCGGCAATTCTGCCTCGCCGCCCGGCGCCGCAACCCCCCAGGCCGGCCAGCGCACCCGGGCCGGCGGCTCCGTTCCAACCGTCTAGCTGGCGGGAGAGACATCATGGAAACGATCGTCGCGCTTGGCGCCTGGAACTGGATGATCCTCGCCGCCGTCTTGTTCGTGCTCGAGCTCACCGCGCCCGGAATCTTCCTGATGTGGTTCGGCGTTGCCGCCGCCGTCACCGGGCTCATCGTGTTCCGCTACGACATCGGCTGGCAGTGGCAGCTCATCTGGTTCTGCGGGCTGTCGCTGGCCTCGGTGCTGCTGGCCGTCAAGTATCTACGCAAGCATCCGTTCGAGAGCGAGCGACCGCTCCTCAACGAGCGCGCGACCCAGCTCATCGGCCAGACCTTCGATCTCATCGATCCCATCGTCAACGGACGCGGCAGCGTCAAGATCGGCGACAGCATCTGGCGGGTGGAGGGACCTGAGCTGCCCAAGGGCGCGCGCATCAAGGTGATCGGCGCCGACGGCATGCTGCTCAAGGTCGTTGCGGCGGGCGCTGCCGCCGCGGCTTAGACAAGGAAACTAGAGTTTTACCTGTCAAACCTCGATCTCGGACACCGAGGTGACCTCGTCAGGGACCTCGGCGCTCGCGTCATCGTGCAGCCAGAGTCCGGTGCCAAGCCGCATGCGGCCGGAGCCCGCGACGTCGACGTCGGTGAAGCCCGCCTCGCGAAACTTGTCGGCGACCATCTCGTTGCTGGCGACGCCTTGGAAGAGACCAAGGCTGATGGTCGCCCGGTAACGCTTGCCCTTTCGCAGCGTGTATCTTCCCACGGCGTCGTCTCCCATCTAAACAGCGGTGGCGAACCATTGCCCCACGGCATCGCGCCCCGTCGCGTCGAGCGTGAGATAAAGCTTAGTGCGGCGGAGGAGAAAATCCTCTGCCGTCATGGCGTCCTCGGCCTGCACCGCATATTCAAGCTCGGCGCGGGTCACGTCTGGGGCGATCTCGTCGACCAAGGCCGGTTCGGTGGCAATGCGCTTGAACAACACCTCGATCTGATCGCCATAGGTCAAGGCCCAGCGGCGTCGCGTTTCCAGCGGGATGCTCTCGGGCCCATGCTCGGCGCGGGCGAGAAGCTCGCGCCAGGGGAGGCTTCCGCCGTGCAGTTTCACGTCCTTGGTCCAGGGTCCTCCGACTTCCGCCCCAAGCTTGCGCAAGCTCGCCATGACCTCCTCGGCCAAGGCCCGGTGGGTGGTGAGCTTGCCGCCATAGAGGGTAACGAAGCCGCCCGTCCCATGGGCGATCTCGGCCAGAGCAGGCTTGCGCGTGATGCGGCTCGGCTTGGTCTCGGCATCGCCGTCCAGCGCGCGGACGCCGGACCAGGTGAAGACGATGTCGGCATGGGCCGCGGGGCGGCGCGGCTGCGCGAAATAGCGGTTATAGGCCTGAAGCAGGTAGGCCTCCTCCTCGGCAGAGCATTTGGCGAGCGCCGGATCGCCCTGATGCGGCACGTCGGTGGTCCCGATGACCAGAAAGCGCCGATCGAGCCAGGGAATGACGAAGACGACGCGCTCCTCCTCGTCCTGCAAAGTATAGGCGTCGGCTTGCGGCGGCTCGGGCATGTTCAGCACGATGTGGCTCCCGCGCACGGGCCTTAGAGGGTGCCGAGGGGGCGCGGCTTCCGTCATGGCATCGACGCTGCCAACCCACGGGCCGCCTGCGTTGACGATGAAGCGGGCCTCGACGCGGCGTTTTTGCCCGCGCTCGTCGAGATCGACGTCATAGCCGTTGGCGAGCGGGACGATTGCCGTCGCGGCGCGGCGATTCTTGATGTCGGCGCCGCGCGCCCGCGCATCGAGAAGCACGGCAAGCGTCAGCCGCGCATCGTCGGTCATGCAGTCATGGTAGTGCAGCACGGTGGTGAGGTCTTCCTGGCGCAGCCTGGGAAGTTGAGCGATGTCGTCGTCGTCGAGCCGGCCGCTTGCCGGCAATCCGTCCCCGAAGGACAAAACGTCGTAGATGGCAAGGCCAGCCCTGAGCCGCAGCGCCTGCCGCTTCTGCCAGCCGTAGATCGGCAAGAGGAACCTGATGGGAGCGACGAGATGGGGCGCCGTCTTGAGCAGCCCCGCCCGCTCGACGAGGGACTCGCGCACGAGCGAAAGCTCGAGATGCTCCAGATAGCGCAAGCCGCCATGGATCAGCTTGGAGGAAGAAGAGGAGGTCGCACTCGCGTAGTCGCCCCTCTCGGCGAGCATCACTTTCAGCCCGCGGCCGGCCGCGTCGCGGGCGACTGCCGCGCCGTGGATGCCGCCGCCGATGACGAGCAGATCGAAGGACTGCGTCAGCACAAGCGCCCCCATGACTTGGAAGGATTATAGGCTATGATCGAAGGGCCACCGATCTTTGACGCGCAACCGCCCAAATTGGGCGGCAAGCTCTCTGGTCTCCTGACGCAGCATCGCCCGCGCATTCTGGTTCGTCCCTTACCAAGAGGCCTGTGGCTCCATGCCGACCGATCTCAGCCAGCGCCATCGCCAACCGGAGATCATGGACGCGCCGGATCTCCCGGCTTCGCGTTTCGTCGACACGCTGAAGGGCCTGGGGCGCGTCAATGCCGTGACGCGGTCGAGCCGCATCATGTGGCCGGACCTGAAGGCCGCCGCCATGCGGCATCCCGATCGGCCGATCCGCGTGCTCGACGTGGCCTGCGGCGGCGGGGACGTGCTGCTGGCACTTTGGCGCGCGGCCGGCAGGGCTGGCATCAGGGTCGAGCTCGAAGGTTGCGACGCGAGTCCCGAGGCGGTGCGTTATTCGCGCGAGACCGCACAGGCAGAAGGTGCCCCCATCGGGTTCTTCCAGCACGACGTCACACGGGGATCCCTTCCCGGCGGCTACGACATGATCATGAGCACGCTCTTCCTGCACCATTTGGATGTGCAGGCCGCCGTCGCCTTCCTGCGCGATGCTGCCGCAAAGGCTAAAGACCGGGTGGTCATCCAGGACCTCGTCCGCAGCCGCGTGAGCTATTGGTTCACCCGCGTCGGCACCAGCCTCTTGCTGCTGAACGACATCTGCCGGCTGGACGGACGAACCTCGGTCGAAGGCGCGTTCACGCGCGCAGAGGCCGCGGCGTTGGCGCGGCAGGCTGGATTGCACAATGCCGAGATCGTGCCGCGTCTGCCGTTTCGCTATCTAATCCGCTGGATCAGACCTTGGGACCGGCCCGTGCCGGCTTCGGCGGTTCCGTGACGTCCGCGAAGCCGCGCAACCGTGTCGATTGCGCGATCCAGGTAACGAGCCCGGGCAAGACGCCGGCGAAAGCGACCGACGGCCGGTGCAGGATGCTCGTGTCGAACAGCCGGTTGACGATCCCGGCCCAGCGGAATTGCGGACGCAGCCGATCGACGAGGCGCTCCTGGAAGGTGGCGGCATCTTCGCCGGCAAGCGCCGCCTGCGCGGCGGCGATTCCCGAATAAAGCGCGATAGCCATGCCGTCGCCGGTGAGCGAGGGGATGACGGCCAGCTGATCGCCGACCGGGAAAATGATCGGCGCGATGATTTGACTCCGAAGATAGCCGTAGGGGATGGCGGCAACGGCGACGGGCTTCTCCCATTCGGGCACCGCATCGTGCAGAAGTTCGGCGACGATCTTTGAGCTTTGCGAGAAATACGCGCTCTGAGCGGGCCAGTCGGCCCCGATGCGCTGCAGAAGCTTGCGGTGCATCACCCAGCAAAGCGGCACCAGATCGTCCTCGACGATGCAGGCGCCGACATAGCCGCCATCGAACATCGCCAGTTGCACGACGCCGGCAAGGCGCCGCAACGCCTCTTGGGTCACGCGAAGCTGTATCTTGAAGCCGACCATGTCGCTCGGCGGCCGGGGAAACGCGCGCAGGCTGTGCTTGCCTGTGGCAAGGGCGGCGGCTTTGCCCGTAAAGCGCCGTTTCCCCGCGGTTACGACGACCTGCCCCTGTAGCGCCTCGACCTCGCCGACGGTAGCGCCGCGGACGATTTCGGCTCCGGCAGCTT